>DASTWH010000120.1:0-4900 GCA_035758735.1 Gaiellaceae bacterium | reverse complement strand
CCGCACGAGGTCGCTCATTCCCGAACCACGACGTCGCCACCACATCCGGCGATGAGCGCGGCCTGGACGTACTCGCGTTCGACCCCTGCGAGCGAGACGTGAGCGAGGTCGATGTCGATCTCCGGCCAGGTTTCGAGGCCGAGCGAGCGAGCGCCCACGTCGCGTCCGAACCCATATAGCTCGTCCGTCGAGAACACGCCGCGGCGGCCCGTCTGACGTCGTGCGATCCCCTCGAGCTCGCGCAGCTCCTCGAACGGGTCGATCCGCACGTTCGAATCCGACCCGATGCAGATCGGGATCGCCCGGGTCCGGACACGCTCGGCCGGGAGAAAGCCGTCGCCGAGATCGGCCTCGGTCGTGGGGCATGCGCAGACCGTCACGCCGGCAGCCGCGAGCACATCGAGCTCGGCGCCGTCGGCATGCGTGGCATGGACGACCGTTGTCCGCTCACCGAGACACCCTGCACGCGCAAGGAGCTCGATCGGGCGGCAGCCGTGCTCGGCGAGGCACTCCTCGATTTCCTTCGGCTGCTCGTCCGCGTGGACGTGCAACGGCAGCGCCTCGGCAGCGGCGTACGCGGCGATCTCCTCGAGCCACTCGACCGGGCACGCGCGCACGGAGTGGGGGGCCACACCGACCCTCATGTCCGAGGCGCGCAGTCCCTCGACCTGCTCGATGAACTCGTCGACCGATTCCTGCCGGAAGCGGGGGAGACCCCCACGCGCATACGCCACGTGGAGGAGAACGAGCTCGATGCCCACGGCCGCGGCGGCTTCCGCTGCCGCGTGTGCCTCCGGCACGCCGAGGTAGTGGAACTCGCCGACTGCCGTGTACCCGGCCCCGAGCATCTCGCGGTACGTCCGCTCGTAGTCGGCGCGGACCAGCTCCGGGGTCTGCCGCTCGGCGGCCGCGAGCATGGTCTCGCGCCAGGCCCAGAAGTCGCCTCCCGCGGCGCGTCCGCGCATTCCGCGCTGGAACGTGTGGCTGTGGGCGTTCACGAAGCCCGGGAGTCGCAGCGTGCCCGCCACGCGGGCGACGCTAGCAGGGTCCGGAAACTCCGCGAGCGGTTTCCGATCGGCGACGGGAATAGTGTTGGCGCATGGCCTGGGCGGAGGTTCGGCGCTCGATCCCGAATGCGCTGACAATCGCGCGCTTCCTCGCGATCCCGGTGTTCGTCTGGCTCTACCTGGACGCCGGAGACGGCCCTGCGTGGGGCGCGGCGGTCTTCTTCGCCGCGGCCGCTCTCACCGACCAGCTCGACGGCTACCTCGCTCGACGCTGGCATGTCGAGTCGAGGTTCGGCAAGGTCGCGGACCCGCTGGCGGACCGGCTCATGATCGGGACAGCAGCGATCCTCATGCTCGCGACCGGCCGAATCCCGATCCTCGCGGCACTCGTCATCCTGGGTCGCGACGTCGCGCTCATCCTCGGCTATCGGATCCTGTCGCCCGGTGGCTACGAGCTCGAGGTCACGTTCCTGGGCAAGCTCGCAACGTGGGTGCTGTACGCGTCGCTCGCGTTCGTTCTGGTCACCGCGGAGGGCACCGACTGGCCAATCGTCATCCTCTGGATCGGTGTCGCGCTATCCCTCGGGGCCGGCGTGCAGTACGGGCTTGGCGCGTGGAGGCACACGCATTCCGGGAGGGACTCTCGAGTTCAGCACGAACCTCGAGAGGACTGAAGTCTCAACCTGAGGTTGACCCCTCTCCGGGGGTGCTGCTTTACTCAGTTCACCTTCGAGGAAAGGCCGCCGGTGGAACCACATCCCGATCTCTCGACTCTGACCGACGACGATCTTCGCGTGATGATCCGCGACCTCGAGAAGGAGGAGGACGAGATCTCCTTCCGGCGTCGCGTGCTTCACGGCCGCATCGACATCCTCCGCGCCGAGCTCGTCGCCCGCCTGCGCGAGCAGGTGAGCGCGGGCGAGGCTCAGCTCGCCGATGTCGGGCGGCTGAGCGAGATCCTGACCGCGAAGGCCGCACCGACGGACGACGAGTGAGTCACGTCTACTGCCCGGAGTGCGGCTTCCAGAACCCGGAGTCGTCGAACTACTGCTCACGCTGCGGGGCACTACTCACCACCGAGACCGGACAGGAGACGACGATGAGCTTCGACATGGCCGACGACGGGGACGACGTCGATCTCCTCGAGTCGTTGGGAATCAACGGCCCGGCGCTCGTCGTGCGCTCCGGAGGCGGCATGGCCGGGCAGTCGTTCCAGCCGGACGAGGGAAGGACGCTCATCGGCCGCTCGCCCGAATGCCAGGTCTTCCTCGACGACGTCACCGTGTCGCGGCGCCACGCCGAGCTCGTGCGGGACGGAGACACGTTCTCGATTCGCGATCTCGGCAGCCTGAACGGCACGTACGTCAACCGCCGGCGCATCGAGTCCGTCGTCCTCGAAGACGACGACGAGGTGCAGATCGGCAAGTACCGGCTCACCTTCCTGCAGCGATGAGCACCGTCGCCACACGCCGCGGACGGGGAGGAGGGGCCGAGCCGCGGCTTCGCACCATCGGCTCGGTGTGCGAGGAGCTCCGCGAGCAGTTCCCGGACGTCTCGGTCTCGAAGATCCGCTATCTGGAGGATCAGGGGCTCATCTCGCCCCGGCGCACGCGGGGCGGCTACCGGTTGTTCGCGCCGGACGACATCGACCGCCTGACGACGATCCTCCGCCTCCAGCGCGACGAGTTCCTGCCCTTACGCGTCATCCGACAGGAACTGGACGGCCCTGGCGCGACGAGCGACAGGTCGCGACGTCGAGTGGTCGGTGTCCTGGGCCACGAGGAGGAGATCGACGAGGCGGAGCTCTGCGAACGCGCGTCGGTCTCGCCCGACTTCGTGCGCCAGCTCGACGAGTTCGGGCTGCTCGTCTCGCGCACCGAAGGCGGCGAGCGCGTCTACGGCGAAAGCGATGCGGACATCGCCGCAGCGTGCGCACGTCTCGCTCGGTTCGGGATCGACGGACGTCACCTGCGGACGTTTCTCACGGGCGCAGGGAGGCAGTCCGCGCTCATCGAGCAGCTCGTCGCGCCGGGGCTGCGCTCCCGCAACGCCGAGCGACGCAAGAACGCCCTCGAGGACGTGGAAGCCCTCTCACGCGTGGCGCAGGAACTTTCCCACCTGCTGCTCGTGCGCGACTTGCGCGGGACCGTGGAGCGGACGGGATGAGCGAGCTCGATCTCAGAGACCGCATCCGCGACGTTCCCGACTTCCCGAGCGAAGGGATCGTCTTCAAGGACCTCATGCCGCTCATCGCGGATCCCGAGTACTTCGCGGAGACGATCCGGCGGCTCGCCGACTGGGCACGACCGCGCGAGCCGGCTCTGATCTTCGGCGCAGAGGCGCGCGGATTCATCTTCGGCGCGGCGCTTGCATACGCGCTCGGCGCGGGCTTCATCGCCGCCCGCAAGCCCGGAAAGCTTCCGCGGGAGACGGTAGAGGCGACGTACGAGCTCGAGTATGGGACGGACAGCCACCACGTGCACAAGGACGCAGTGCCATCGGGAACGCGCGTGATCGTGCTCGACGACGTGCTCGCGACGGGGGGGACGGCGCGCGCGAAGGTGGAGCTCGTCGAGGGCCTCGGCGGCATCGTCGCGGGCGTGCTCTTCGTCATCGAGCTCGACTTCCTGCACGGCCGCGAGCGGCTCGCGGGCTACGACGTGCACTCGCTCATCACCTACTAGGACGCCCGCCGTCCGGGCGCCCTCCTACAAGGAGAGCATGGCCCAAAAGCGGAAGGAACGCCGTTCACTCCCGCCAGGGATCGATCGCCGCGCCAGGATCGCCGATGCCCGTTCCATGAGTGCCGCCGTGCTCACCAAGGTCGCCCCCACGGCCTCGACGCGGATTCTCGCGGACGTCTCGGCGCTCGTCGCATCGGAACGGGCTCCCAGGGAGTCCGCTCTCGAACGCCTCGAGCATGCAATCGGTCGAGACTTCGCGGACCGCCTCGTCGCTGCCCTGAGCGAGAAGTCGGGCTCCGCCCGAACCTAACTCCTCGGCTACCGAGGGGTTTGTCCGCCGCGTAGGCGGATGAATACGAAGATCGCCGCTGCCGCGACGAGCGACACGACGAATGCCAATGCGCCGGGCACGTCGACGGCAAGCGCACCGAGCCACATGTAGAGGAAGAAGACGAGCGACCAGACGAACGCCTCGACTCCCTGGTCGATACTCGGGGCTCGCAGGTGCATCGCTGGCGATCCTACATCGCGCCTCCGGCACCGACGTCGGACCACAGATTCACCGAGCCGGTGGCGCTTTCGTCCACTCGACCCGCTGACCGTCCGCTTCCGCGTAGAGCCTGCGAGCTGAGCTTCGACCTAGTCGCGCTCCGTGCTCGGTGCAAGCGGGAACCTATGGGACACGCCCGAAGCGGTCAAGCGCCGCGTTCACCGGATTGCCGCAATTTGCGCTCGATTTCTTCCCCCGGCTCGATCCGGTCGTCTCTGCGTAGGATCCAGCGGGTGCGCCGCTCCCTCGTCTTCGGCGTCGCGGGAGTGTCGCTCGCGGTCGCGGCCGTCCTGACGCTCCTGGGAGTGGGGGACGACCCGGCGGCGCTCACGGACGGCCAGGCGTTCGTCCTCGGGGTCGTCCAGGGGCTCACGGAGCTCCTGCCGGTCTCCTCCTCGGGTCATCTCATCCTCGTGCCGTGGGCTGCGGACTGGACGTACCTCGAGCAGCACGACCGCTTCAACCAGACGTTCGACGTCGCGTTGCATCTGGGCACGCTCGTTGCCGTCGCCGCCTACTTCTGGCGCGACATCGTGCGGCTCGTACGCGCCTGGGTCCACTCGGTCGGCCGGCGCCGCATCGAGGCATCCGACGAGCGCGTCGCGTGGTTCGTGCTCGTCGCGACGATTCCGGCCGGCGTCATCGGACTTCTCGGCGAG
>DASTWH010000041.1:0-2459 GCA_035758735.1 Gaiellaceae bacterium | reverse complement strand
GGCCGCCCCGCGGTGCTCGCGATGCACGAGCGGATCATCGAGCACATCAACGGGCACTCCGGCGTGCGGTGGGCGACCTTCGACGAGATCGCCGACGACTTCGCCGAGCGCTCGCCGCGGGGCTCCTAGGCGGGGAGCGTCGGGGTCGTGAGGATCAGGTACCGCGCCTCCTCCGAGGCGACGCGGAAGCCGTGCACCGCGCCGGCCGGCACGTGCGCGAACGACCCCGGCCCCGCCGTGACGCCGGGCTCGTCGCCGAGGAATAACGTCACCTCACCCGCGAGGCCGGAGAACGACTCGACGTCGTCGTGCCGGTGTAGAGGGACGCTGAGGTAGGCGCTCTCCGCCCCGCTCACGCGGACCGGGACTCGGTGCCCTCGAGCGACTCGAGCTCGAACGACTCGACCTCGCCGAACTCCTCCTCGACCCGCTCGACCTTCTCCTCGCCGCGGAAGCGGAGCCGGAGGGCGACCAGCATCAGGATGAGCAGGATCACGAGGATCGAGAGGAGCGTCGTCGCCGTCCCGAGCGCGTAGAGGTCCGGTCGGATCGCGGCCGTGAACGTGAGGCCGGCGATCGTGAGCGGCAGCGTCTGCGTCTCGACGCCGGAGATGAGGAGGAGCGTCCGGTCGTAGTCGTTCCAGGTCAGCGTGAAGCCGAACAGGAAGGCACCGAAGACCCCCGTCCAGACCAGCGGCAGGGTCACCTCGCGGAACGTCCGGAAGCGGTTGGCTCCGAGGTCGCGGGCCGCCTCCTCGACGCTCTCGTCGTAGCGGTTCCAGACGGCGAGCATCACGAGGAACCCGAACGGGATGCCCCAGATCACGTTCGTCCCGAGCGCCGTCTTCCAGAGCGACGTCTCGACGTCGGCGAACGACCAGAAGAGCTGCGTCCCGAGCGCGAGCAGGTAGCCGGGCGTCATGAGGGCGAGCATGATCAGGTAGAAGGCCGCACCGTCGAGCCGGAACCGGCGCCGGAAGGCCATCGAGAGCGAGAACGCGAGGAGGGCCGTGATCACGCCCGCGGCGATCGCGACCCAGAGCGACTGCACCGCCGCCTCCCGGATCGCGCGGGCGTTCGAGCCGGGGATGTTCTCGTCGACCAGCGTGCGCCACCAGTCGAGGCTGAGCGGGCCCTTGAACGGGAACGTGATCGAGCCGAACTCGCCCTGCAGCGAGAGGACGCCCATCAGCATCAGCGGCGCGTAGATGAAGACGAGGAAGACGCAGAAGTAGACCGCGAGGACGATCTTCGACCAGTCGCGCTTCCCGGATCCGGCAGGCCCCTGCACCGTCTAGATGTCCTCGCGCAGGTTCGAGAAGCGCGTGATCGCGAAGACGCCGACGATCAGCGCGGCGACGAGCAGCACCGCGGAGGCGGCCCCCTGTGGGTACTGGATCCCGATCTCGACCTTCGACTGGACGATCGTCCCGACCGACGAGACGGTGTTGCCGCCGATCACGCGGACCGTGCCGTACTCGCCCATCGTGAGGACGAAGATGAAGATCGAGCCGATCACGACCCCGGGCATCGCCTGCGGGATCACGACCTCGCGGAAGGTCTTCCAGCCGTTCGCGCCGAGATCGCGGGCGGCCTCGAGCGCGCTGCGGTCGACCTGCGCGAGCACGAAGAAGAGGGGCGTGACCATGAAGAGGATGTAGAGCTGCACCATCGCGAGGCGCACCGAGAGCTCCGAGAAGCCGAGCGCCTGCACCGGCTCGTCGACGATCCCGAGCTTCGTCAGCACCTGGTTGAGCGCGCCCTCGCGCCCCATCAGCGGGTACGTCCAGGCGATCGAGCGCGTCAGGAAGCTCGTCCAGAACGGGGCCAGCGCGATGATGAAGAGCGCGATCTGGTACTTGAGGCTCTGCACCTTCATCGCGAGGAAGTACGCGACCGGGAAGCCGAAGACGAGGCACGCGACGACCGCGATCACGCTCGTCATGAAGCTCGAGAGCATGTTGTTCCAGTACGTCGAGTCGTGGAACAGGTCGACGTAGTTCTGGAGCGTCCAGTCGGTCGTGAAGCCGGAGCGGACGCCCTGCTCGTACGTCCAGAAGCTGACGAGGACGATGAAGACGAGCGGTGCGATGAGGTAGAGCCCGAGCCACGCGAAGCCGGGCGTCGCCCAGCCGACCGTCACGAGCTTGTCGACTGCTCCGCTCTTCTTCCTGCCCTCCGCCGGCGCCCCCTGCGACCGCTCAGGCACGGAGGAGCTGGACATCCTCCTCCTTCCAGGCGACCCGGATCTGCTCGCCCTCGCGGCCGCGCAGCGACGCGTACGCCTCCCCCGGGACCTTGAGGAGGAGCCGCTCCTCGCCCGAGGTGAGGTGCAGCTTGACGAGGTCGCCCAGGAACTCGACGAAGACGATCTCCGCGGCGACCGAGTTCGGGCCGCCGCCCGCGCCGTCCTCGAGCCGCGCCGCCGCCGCCCGGACGCTGACGAGCACGTCGTCGCC
>DASTWH010000013.1:0-25540 GCA_035758735.1 Gaiellaceae bacterium | reverse complement strand
GGGGTTCGGTTCGAGCCGCCGCTCGGGCTCGTGACCGATCGCTTCAAGCTCGAGCCACTCGGGCCGGAGCACAACGAGCGCGACTACGTCGCGTGGTCGTCGAGCATCGACCACATTCGTTCCTCGCCGGGATACGGCCCCGAGAGCTCGTGGCCGCACGAGATGAGCCTGGCCGAGAACCTCGCCGACCTCGAGCGGCACGCCCACGACTTCGCAGAGCGCACCGGCTTCACGTACTCGGTGGTCGACCCGGAGGGCGACGTGGTCGGGTGCGTCTACATCTACCCGGCGCGCGACGAGCTCCACGACGTCCACGTCCACTCGTGGGTGCGGGAGGCGCGAGCGGAGCTCGACCTGCCGCTTCGTGAGGCCGTCCTGGGCTGGCTCGTCGACTCCTGGCCGTTCGAGCGGCCGCTCTACGAGCCCTTGCTCGGCTGATCCCGGGCGATCGCGACGACGGTGGCGAGCACGGCTGCGGCGGCCAGCACGCCGAGGACGTCGAGGGCGAGCCCGCGAGCCCGGACCTCGTCGACGAGGGCGAGGAGCACGACGCCGAGGAGGAGCGTCCCCGCAGCGCCGAGCGCGACGAGGGCGGTCCGACGGAGGTCCTGGCCCGCATCGCCGGTTGCGCGGTTGCGCTCGTCGAGCGACCAGTAGGCGAGTTCTGCCGCGAGGAGAAGTCCAACCGCGACGATCGGGGTGGCAGAGTCCAGTGGCACATCGTCGATCGCGAGCTCTGCGGCGTACGAGCCGCCGATCAGTGCGATCGACGCCGGGACGAGCCACGCCCAACCCTGAACGATCGCCGCGATCAATGCCACGAACGCAATGGCTGCGACACGCACGTCGGCTTCCTCGAACGCGCCGTGGCCGCGAGCGAGCGGGACGCCCGCGACCGCCACGAGGCAGACGACGCTGCTGACGCCTGTGGCTACACGCGTGCCGATCTCGCGTAGCGCCGGAATGTTCTCACCTCCTCGAGCACCGTGTCGAGCGCGGTGCGGTCGCCCCAGGTGGCGATCCCGATGCCGCGGCTCTCGAGTCGCCAGCGCAGCACCTCGCGCTCGAGCAGCCAGAGCCTGTAGGCGGCGCGCTCGACCTCCGTCGTTCCCGCCTGGACGAGCGGGACGGGGTCGACCTCGACCACGGCGACGTCATAGCGCCGGCCGCGCAAGTCCTCCAAGGCGACGACGAAGCGTGGGTCGACGAGCGGTGTCAGAGCGAGGACGAGTGCCGCGGTGGGGAGGATCCGCGCCGGGATGACGTTGACGTCGCGCCACGTATACGTCGGTGCGACGCCCGTCTCGAGGAGCGTCTCGACGAGGCGGTAGCGCTGCGACGTCCCCATGCCGGGCTGCAGCCAGCGGAGGACTCCGCCGAACCCGACGAGGCCGACGCGGTCGCGATGCTCGAGGTACCTCGTCGCGAGAGAGGCGGCTGCTCGGACCGCTTCGTCGAGCACGCTGCCGTCGCCGTCGCGGACGTCGGCGAAGCTGTCGACGAAGAGCACGACGTCGGCGTTGCGCTCGGGATGGCGCTCGTTGACGACGAGCGCTTGTCGGCGAGCGGACCCCCGCCAGTTGATCGAGCGAACCCGGTCGCCGGGGACGAAGTCGCGGATGTCGGCGTACTCGACGCCGTCGCCCTTCGCCCGCGCGACCTGGCTGCCGGCGAACACCTGGGTCTCGAGCGGGGGAAGCAGTCGGCGCAGTGTCAGGGGCCGCGGATAGGCCTTCAGCCGATGCGCCGCGGGCACACGACCTTCCCACGTCACGAGCCGCCAGGGATCACGAGCCCGCACTCTCAGCGCCCCGACGTCGTACAGCCCCCAGCGGGTGCAGCGGACGGCCAGATCGAGCTCGCGCTGCTCGCCGGCGCGCAGCCGCATGCTTCGCGCCTCGTCGCCGTCGACCACCTCGACCCCCCGCGGCAGATCGACGAGGAGCTCGAGGCGGTCGACTGCTCGCTCCGTTCGCACGGTGACGGTCGCGTCTACGACCTCGCCTTCCAGTGTGCGCTCGGCGTCGATGGCGAACACGGCGTCGATGCCGGGATCGCGCGCGCGGGTACCGATCGCGAGGATCACGGCGAACGGAGCCGCGATCACCGCGAGCTCGGGACGGCGGAGCACGAGCGCACCGAGGAGCCCGAGAGCGGCGAGCGCGGCATAGCCGACGAGACGCGGGTTCCCCGTGCGGATCACTGGTGCGCCGTCGGCCGAACGTCCTCCGCACGGGGTGTGGGGACGCTCTCGAGCACCTCCTGCACGACGTCTTCAGCCGTAATGCGCTGCACCCAGAGCTCGGGCCGAAGCACGATACGGTGGGCGAGCGCCGGAACCGTGATCGCCTTGACGTCGTCGGGAAGGACGTAATCGCGACCCTCGAGGGCCGCTCGGCAGCGGGCGAGCTTGAGGAGCGCGAGGCTCCCGCGCGGGCTGGCCCCCACGGCTGCGCTCTGGGACACGCGGGTCGCAGCGACAAGATCGACGCAGTACTCCCGCACGCTCTCGGCGACGTGCACCGTCTCGACGGCGCGCTGCATCTCGAGAAGCGTCTCGCGGTCGATCACGGTTCGGAGCTCGACGTCGTCGGCAGCACGCTCGATACGGCGCGTCAGGACGTCGACCTCTCCGTCGCGCGTGGGATACCCGAAGGCCGTTCGCAAGAGGAAGCGGTCTAGCTGCGCCTCGGGAAGCGGGTACGTCCCCTCGTACTCGATCGGGTTCTGCGTCGCGACGACGAGAAACGGCGCTTCGAAGCGGTGCGTGACTCCCTCGATCGTCGCCTGGCGCTCCTGCATCGCCTCGAGCAGCGCTGCCTGCGTCTTCGGCGGCGCGCGGTTGATCTCGTCGGCGAGGAGGAGGTTCGTGAAGATCGGGCCGGGCCGAAACTCGAAGTCCGAGTCGCGCTGGTTCCAGATCGACGAACCGGTCACGTCGGAGGGCATGAGATCGGGCGTGAACTGGATGCGTGCGAAGTCGATCCCGAGCACCTGCGCGAACGAGCGCGCTGCGAGCGTCTTCGCGAGACCCGGGTAGTCCTCGAGCAAGACGTGCCCGTCGCCCAGGAAGCCGAGGAAGACGAGCTCGAGCACCTCGCGCTTGCCGACGACCGCCTGCTCCACTTCGTCGAGGACCTGATCGGAGAGCTCGCGGACCTCTGCGAGCTCCATCAGATGCGCTCCAGCGAGTCGGCGACTCGCGTCAGGTGAGCGGGTGCCAGGCCTCGGCTGAGCCGATCCTCTGCGACGGGCCGCCCCGGCCGCACGACCTCCCAGGTCTCATCGCCGAGGACGCGCCGTGCCGACTCGTGCTCCGCATCGAGGTCGATGCGCCGACGCGACGCGAGGAGACCGAAGGCAATCGCCCGAAGCTGCGGGACGAGCCGGTACTGGAGGTCGAAGGAGCTCGCGACGCCGAGTGCCGCCAGCTGCTCGAGACGGGCGAGGCTGGGCGGGGGTCGGCGTGCGCGGTCGACCGCTCCTCTCCGTGCCCGAAGCGGCGTCTCGGGCGGATCGATACGGCGGAGAGCGCGGATCGCGACGATGAGCCCGACCCCGCCGACGACGAGCGCAAAGATGCGAGCTGCCAGCTCGAGCCGCCCCGGAGCGGCAGCTGCGATCACGACGAGCGCGACGGTCGGCAGCGCCAGGAACCGCAACGCGGCGTAGACGTCGCGCTTCACGTCGTTGCTGCCTGCGACGGGTGGGGCATGGGCGGCTCGGCGCGCTCCGCCAGCGCCCGCAGCTCGTCCCGAACCTGTTCCAGTGCGTCGATCGCGCTCTCCTTCATCGTGGAGTCCACGTCGTGGTGGGAGAACTTAGCCTGTGCGAAGAGCTGGGTCAGGCGGCCGATCGCCCCGGGCGGGAGCTCGAGCTCGTGGAGGACGCGTACGAGGTACTCGTCGGACGTCTCCGAGCCGTGGCGCGCAACTCCGCCGGCCGCGAGGACGCGCTCGAGCCGGGCGTACGCGGCGATGATCGCCCGTCGCGGGTCCGCTTCCGCCCGCAGGTCGTCGAGCGCGTCGTCGAGCGCGCCGGCGGCATCCCGGGCGAGCTTCGCCCGCGGATCCCGGGTGCCTCGGGCGCGGCGCGCGGAGACGACGAATGCCAGCGCACCGACGACTACGAGCGCGGCGACGAGCGCGATCGGCAGCCAGCTCACACTCGGTTCGTACGATGTCGGCGTCGCGTTGCCGGTCGGCGGCGAAGCCTGGCCGGTTCGTCCAAAGACGCTCTCCTCGCCGAAGACGTTCAAGCCACGCACTCTTCGCTTGCTCAGCGCCCAGACGGCTATCGCGAGGAAGCCTGCGAAGGCGACCCACCCGAGGACGGACACCCGGCGGAATCCCCCGACCGCCATCTGCCGCGCAATTGCCTGCCGTTGCAGGAGCCCGTACACGAGCAGGATCCCGCCCGCGACGACGGCCACGATCCAGAGCGTGAAGAGCATGTCGAGCAGCGTCCCGGACGGCGCCCGCGAGGAGTTGGACCCGTCCGGGATGGAACCCGTGGCGGCGACGGCGACGACCCCGACGAGCACGAGGACGACGAGCGCGGGTAGGGCCACGCTGGTGGCCCTACCGCGCACGACAGCTCCGGGCTAGGCGACTCCCGGCTCGTCCATGGGCAACGTGCCCGCGTTTGCCTTCGACTCCCAGTACCGGTTGAGCGCGCCCTGGATCTTGATGAACCAAACGAACGCCCCGATGATCGGCAACAGGAGCCAGAGGCCGGTCCAGCCTGAGAACGGCGCCACGCGACCGTCCTGCCTGTACATCTTCCCGACCTCGGAGGGAACGAGGAACCAGGTGACGATGCCGACGACGATGTAGATCACGAGGCCGAGCACGCCTCCGACGCCCTGGCTGGAGTGGTTCTTGACCTCTTCCTGGGTCTTGAAGACCCAGTACAGCGAGTAGATCCCGAGCGTGACGATGAAGATCAGGATCGCGAAGCCGATGCCTCTCGGCTGCCCGAGCGGGCCCGTGTTCGAGCCGGATGTGTTCATGGCCCCCGATTCTGGCCCCGAGACCAGACGGCGCTACGCTCCGCGCCGTGAGCCGGATCGTGTCGTTCGAGGAGCGCTGGCCGCGACCGTCGGTCATGGGAGTGCTCAACGTCACCCCCGACAGCTTCTCCGACGGTGGCCTCTTCGTCGACCCGGCCGAAGCCCTGGGGCACGGCAAGCGACTGCTGGCCGAGGGTGCCACGGTCGTCGACGTCGGGGGAGAGTCGACCCGCCCTCGTGCCATGCCGGTCTCGTCCGACGAGGAGCTCGCGCGCGTCGAGCCGGTGCTCGAAGGGCTGCGTGGGCTTCCGGTCTCCATCGACACGTCCAAGGCCGCGGTCGCGGAGCGCGCGCTCGCGCTCGGCGTGGAGCTCGTCAACGACGTCACCGCGCTGCGCGGGGATCCGGATCTGGCCGGTGTGGTCGCCGCCGGTGACGCGTTCGTGTGTCTCATGCACATGCAGGGCGAGCCGCGAACGATGCAGGACGCCCCTCGCTACGACGACGTGGTGTCGGATGTGTTGGCCTTCCTCGAGGAACGCGTCGCGTTCGCGGTCGAGAACGGGATCGCCGAAGAGCGGATCGCCGTCGATCCCGGAATCGGGTTCGGAAAGACGGCCGACCAGAATCTCGAGCTCCTTCGGCGGCTCGAGGCGCTGGGGGCGCTCGGGCGCCCCGTGCTCGTCGGTGTGTCCCGGAAGAGCACGCTCGGGAAGGTGCTCGGCGACCCGACCGCGACGACCGGAAGTGTGGCCGCGTCCATCGGAGCCGCCGTCGCCGCGTTCGAGCGTGGAGCCTCGATGATCCGCGCGCACGACGTCCGCGAGACGGTCGAGGCGCTCCAGGTTGCGGCTGCGGTCGAGCGTGGAAGGATCACCGCATGAGAATCGAGCTCTCCGGGCTCGTCGTGTTCGGCCACCACGGCTACCTCGAGGAGGAGCGCCGCCTCGGGCAGCGTTTCCTCGTCGACCTCTGGGTCGACGTGCACGGAGAGGCGACCGAGAGCGATCGCATCGAGGACACCGTCGACTACCGGCGGCTCGCGGCTCTCGTTCGCGAGGTGTTCGGCGGGGAGGAGCGGCTGCTGCTCGAGGGGCTCGCCGGCGCGATCGCCGATGGCATCATCGAGCGCTTCTCGGCCGTCGAGTGGGCGCGGGTCCGCGTGCGCAAGCCCGACGTCGTCCTCGACCCGCCCGTCGACTACGCAGCCGCGATCATCGAGCGAACCCGCGCGTGACTCGGGCGCGGCCGTGACGCGCGCGTACGTCGGACTCGGGGCGAATCTCGGCCCGCGCGAGGTCACGCTCCTGCGCGCCGCCGACCTCCTCGCTGCGGCAGACGGCGTCGAGGTGGTCGCCGTCGCGCAACTCCGCGAGACGGAGCCTGTCGGGCTCGTCGAGCAGCCACCGTTCCTGAACGGCGCCGTCGCGATCGACACGAGCCTCCCGCCACGTGCTCTCCTCGACCTGTTGCTCGAGATCGAGCGCTCGCTCGGCCGGGTCCGAGGCGAGCGCTGGGGCCCTCGAACGATCGATCTCGACCTTCTCGCCTACGGCGACGAGCGCGTGGAGGAGGAGGGCCTGCACGTTCCGCATCCACGGCTCCACGAGCGGCGTTTCGCGCTCGAGCCGCTTGCGGAGCTCGATCCGGAGCTCGAGATTCCCGGGCTCGGGACGGTGTCGGAGCTCATCGCGGCGTTGGACGACTGACCCGGAATGCATCCCCGCATCGACGGGCATTCCCGATCAGTCATCTAGACTGACTCGGCATGTCGCACCTCGACGACCTCGACGAGTACGAGGCCGAGCTCGAGCTCTCCCTCAAGCGCGAGTACTCCGCCGTCTTCTCGCTGTTCCGGTACTGCGTTCTCACGCAGGACGCGACGTACCTCTGCAACAAGCTCGACGTCGAGGCGCTCCCGCAGGTGAGCTATCCGTACTTCCACGTCCGCATGGAGGACGTGTGGGTCTGGGACAAGAACCGCCCGAGCCGGATCATCCCGCGCGCCGAGGTCTATACGTCCGGCGACGTGACCGTGGAGGAGCTTCGTGCGGAGGGCGAGGAGCCGCGCCTCACCGCCGAGGCGCTCGCAGAGCGCATCGGCCAGCCGCTCTCCGGCGACGACGACGCCCTGTAAGCGTCAACTCGCGCGGCGCCGCTCGCGTTCGGCGAGCCATTGCTCGAACCGGCCCTGCGGTGAGTCGAGATACGCGCCGAGGCCATGGTCGAAGCCGGCCACCTCGTCTCGCAGCTGGAACAGGTGATACTCGAGCCGCCGCTCGGGATCACACGTGTGAGTCTCGCGCTCGCTCACGTGCACCGACGCGCCGCACTCGGTGCAGGGCATGTGCTGGGAGGTGAAGAAGCTCGGCATCTCCGATCGGCGGCGATCCGTATTCGCCGTCGACCCGAGCGACCCTCCCGGACCGGCGGAAGACCGCCTCGCGGCTTCCGCCTTCCGGTCGTCGTGTCTCTAGGCTCGCGCGGGCGCGGGTATGACACCCAGCTGCACGAGCATTCCGAGGGTGTCCCAGGTCGTCCACTCCTCGACGACCTTCCCGCCCGCGAAGCGCGAGATCGTCACCCCGGTCACGGTCACGTCCTTGCCGGTCGGCCCGATCCCGGAGATCTCGCCCGAATGCGTGCCCCGGGCTGTCCAGCGCGTTGCGACCTTGTCGCCCTCCGCGAACTGATCGTCCACGGTGATGCGTGTGCCCTCGAAGGCCGCCCGGTACCTCGCGATGAACTCCTTGATGCCTTCGGGCCCGCGCAGCGGCTCCTGCTCGGACGGGTCGTGCCCGACGTAGTCCGGTGAGATGAACTCGTCGATCGCGTCGAAGTTCCCCATCCAGGACTCCTCGAAGAGGCGTTGGATGATGCGCTTGTTGGCGTCTGCCATCGACGCTCCTTTCGCTCGCCTGCGCCGGCGTGCCACGAATCCCGCCGCGAGCGCTCCCGCAACGACTCCGGCAACCGCGAGCGCGATTGCGGGGCCAGCGACGTCGCGACTCCGCCTACCGAACACCGTGGCCGACTCTAACAAGCCTGCTCGCGCAAGACCGAGATCCGCTGACGCGCGGATTTCGGTCGCACGAAGCCCCCGAAGGCGGCAGCTTCGTGCTCCTCGTCGGAGTCTCTGTCCGCTCTGATTCACTTGCGCGATGCTCCTCGCCGTCGACGTCGGCAACACGCAGACCGCCCTCGGTCTCTACCGCGACGACGAGCTCGCCGACCACTGGCGCCTCGCGACCGAGCGGTCGAGCACGGCGGACGAGCTCGGCGTGCTCCTGGCCGGGCTCCTCGACTTCGAGGGTGTGGACGGGATCTGCCTCGCGTCCACCGTTCCCGTCCTCGTGCGCGAATGGGAGGAGCTCTCACGGAAGTGGGCCCACGCGCCGCTCCTCGTCGTAGGCCCGGGCGTGAAGACCGGGATCGCGATCCGGTACGACGATCCGCGCGAGGTGGGACCTGACCGCATCGTGAACTCGGTGGCGGCGAAGGAGCGCTACGGCGCGCCCGTGATCGTCGTCGACTTCGGGACGTCGACGAACTTCGACGTGGTGTCGGCCGAGGGCGAGTACGTGGGCGGCGTCCTCGCGCCGGGGATCGAGATCTCCATGGACGCGCTCTTCGCGCGGGCCGCGCGGCTCGTGAAGGTCGACTACGTGGCGCCGGAGACCGTGATCGGGAAGACGACCGTCGCCGGCCTCCAGTCCGGCCTCGTCTACGGCTTCGCCGGCCAGGTCGACGGCATCGTCGGTCGCATCCGGGGCGAGCTCGGCACGTCCGCGCCCGTCGTCGCGACGGGCGGTCTCGCCGACCTCGTCGCACCGCACTCGGAGACGATCGAGCGGATCGACCCCTATCTCACGCTCGCGGGTCTGCAACTCGTCTGGGAGCTCAACGCGTGATCCCCGAGCCACCCGCTGTCGGTCTGTACGTCGTCGCCGCGCTCGTGCTGCTGATCGTGCCGGGGCCGTCGGTGCTGTACGTCGTGACTCGCTCGATCGAGCACGGGCGCCGGGCCGGGCTGGCGTCGGTGGTGGGGATCCACGTGGGGACGCTCTTCCACATCGCTGCCGCCACGCTCGGGCTCTCGGCGCTCGTGCTGTCGTCCGCCGTCGCGTTCACGGCGGTGAAGGTCGCCGGGGCGGTGTACCTCATCGGCCTCGGGCTGTGGACGCTCTTCTCCCGCAAGGCCGAGCTCGACATCGCGCTCGGCGGTGAGCGGAACCTCCGTCGTGCATTCGCCCAGGGCGTCGTCGTGAACGTGCTGAACCCGAAGACCGCCCTGTTCTTCCTGGCGTTCCTCCCGCAGTTCGTCGACCCGAATGCATCCCATCCAGCGGTGCAGATCGCCTTCCTCGGATTCCTGTTCGCCCTTCTCGGGATGGTCACGGACTCGATCTGGGCTCTCGCCGCCGGCACGGCCGGGGGAGTGCTACGGCGCTCGCGCCGCTTTGCTCGCGTCCAGAAGTACGTGTCCGGAACGGTCTACATCGGACTCGGGGTGGCGACCGCGGTCGCGGGCGGGGCGGAGGACTGACCCGACTCAGCCGCCGCCGTAGATCGAGACGGGCAGCTCGAGCGTGAGCTCGGCCCCCGAGGGGACCTCCGCCTCGAGCCGTTCCACGATCTCGCGAGCGCCGGGTGCGGCCGCGAGGAGCCGGCGCTCGACCTCCTCGGTCGAGTCGAGCTGCAGAAGCTCCTGCTTGAACTCCTTCGGGAAGCGGCCCCGGCCGAGGTACCAGCCGTAGAACTTCTTCAGGAAGCCCGACGCGCGCTGCTCGCCCAGCTCGCGCACTGTCTCGCGCACGAACAGCACGAGCTCGGCGGCGACCTCCTCGCGAGAGGGCTCGGCAATCCGGCCGTCGACGATCTCGCGGAGCGCCCACGGGTTGCCCTGCGCGCCCCGACCGACCATGACCGCCTCCGCCCCCGTCGTCGCGAGCACGGTCTGCGCGCGAGCGCGCGAGGTCACGTCACCCGAGGCGACGATCGGCACGTCAACGAGCGACACGAGCTCCGCGGTCAGCGAGTGATCCGCGGTGCCGGTGTACATCTGCTGGGCGGAACGCGGATGCAGGGTCAACGATGCGGCGCCCGCCTCGACCAGGCGCGGCCCGAGCTCGAGTGCCGCCCGGGAGCCGTCGCGAACGCCGCGACGGAGCTTCACCGTCACCGGGATGTCGACAGCGTCCGCGATCGCCCCGACGATCGCGCACGCGCGGTCCTGGTCCTCGAGCAGGTGTGCGCCGGCGCCGGTCTTCGTGACCTTCTTCACCGGGCAGCCGAAGTTGACGTCGACGATGTCGGCCCCGACGGCCTCGACCATGCGTGCCGCGTCGGCCATCGCGCGTGGCTCCGATCCGAAGAGCTGGATCGCGAGCGGGTGCTCGTCGGACGCGACGCGCAGGTAGCCGAGGGTCTTCTCGTTGCGGTGCTCGATGCCGGCGCAGCTCACCATCTCCGAGCACACGAGGCCCGCGCCGTAGCGGCGCCCCTGGCGTCGAAACGCCTGCACGCTGACGCCCGCCATCGGCGCCAGGACGAGGCGCGTGGGCACCTCCACGGGGCCGATTCGCCAGGGCTCGCGGAGCTCGATCACGGCTCACGGATGGTACTGGCGAGCGGTTTGACGCTCCCCGAACGGGGTAGCTACCATTCCGCGCGTTCTCGGGGCCTGGCAGGCCCCCGATTTCGTCTCTGGAGGCGTTTCGTGAAGGATGTGATCCTCACTCCCGAGGGCTACAAGCAGCTGACGAGCGAGCTCGACGTGCTGCGAACGACGAGACGACGTGAGGTCGCGGAGCGCATCGCGGCGGCGCGCGAGTTCGGCGAGATCGCCGAGAATGCCGAGTACGACGACGCGAAGAACGAGCAGATGATGGTCGAGCACCGCATCTCGCAGCTCGAGGAGCGTCTCGCGAACGCGCAGGTCATCGACAAGAAGCGCGTGGACACGAGCGTCGTCTCGATCGGCGCTGTCGTGCGCCTGCGCGACGTCGACGCGAAGGAGACGACCGAGTACTTCATCGTGGGGTCGGCCGAGGCGAATCCCGCCGAGAACAAGCTCTCGAACGAGTCGCCGGTCGGCAAGGCGATCATGGGCCGAAAGAAGGGCGAGACGGTCGAAGTCGTGACGCCGCGCGGCTCGAAGGTGAAGTTCAAGATCATGGAGATCAAGGCCGCGTAGCGCGGCCGATCTCTTCGATCCTCCTGCCGGCTCGTCGTCCGCGGACGCGCGCAGCATGGCGCCGACATGGACCTGCGGATCTTCGGCGACCTCGACCTCGGCACGCTCGAACCGCTCGTCGCGGCTGCCGGCCTCGTCGGTGCGCTGCTCTGGCTCGCCCTCGTCGCCTTCGTCTACGCGTTCCGCTCGCCGCCTCGGCCCGATCCCGGGCCGAGAACGCTCGACCTCGGGCCGGAGCCTCCCGCGCTCGCGAACTTCCTCGTCAACGACTTCCGGGTGACGGACGAGGCGCTCCCCGCGACGGTGCTCGATCTCGCCGCGCGCAGGCTCATCGAGATCGAGCAGCGCGGGCCGGGCGAGTTCTACGTGAGGATGCGGCCGACGAGTCGGCCCGAGCTGCAGCCATACGAGGAGCGAGCCCTTCGCCATCTGGAGCGGCTCGCGAGCGCCGGCGTCGTCCCGGCCCGGGCGCTCACGACAGGCCCCGAGGCCGAGTCGAAGCCCTGGCGCGAGGCCTTCCGTGGCGAGGTCGTGGCCGACGCGCAGGGGCGTGGCCTCTCGCGGGACGCGCTCGACTCCAGGATCTGGTCGGTCCTGATCGTGCTCGCGGCGATCCCGGCCGCGTGTCTGTGGGCGGTATGGGGGATCGCCGCCGCCGTCGTGTTCGTCGCGGCCGCCGCGCTCCTCGTCGGCTGGCTCACCTCGAGGCATCCGCAGCGGGTGACGGCTGCCGGGCTCGGCGCGGCGTCGCGCTGGCTCGGGGTTCGGGCCGAGCTCGCGACCAACGAGGTGTTCCCGACATACACGCCACTCGCGGTGCCGCTCTGGGATCGGCTGCTCGCCTACGGCGCTGCGCTCGGGGTTGCGCCGGCGGCCAGCAACCCTCTGCCGATGGGCGTCGAGTCCGACACGCGGGCATGGAGCTCGCACGGCGGATCGTGGCGCGACGTGCGGATCTCCTATCCGCGGATGTGGCCGCCGGGCTGGGGTTCGGAGCCGACCACCGTCCTCGCGGTCGGGGTTGCGGTCGCCGCGATCGCCGGTCTCCTCCTGTACACGACCGCCCCCTCGCTCTCGTGGGCCGTCATCGGAACGGTCGGAGCGCTGGGTGCCGTCGCGGCCCTGACCGCAGCCTCCGACTGGTACACGAGCGTCGAGGTCACCGGCCCGATCATCCGGGCCCGCGTGTTCGAGAACGACGACAAGAAGAGCCACTACGTCGCGGTCGACGACGGTGTTGCGCAGTCGATTCGCGCATTTCGCGTGAGCGAGGAGCAGTACGCCGGCCTGCGTCAGGGTCAGGTCGTGACGGTGCGCGCCACGGCTCGTCTCGGACGAGTCCGCTGGATCGTCCGCGAGTCGGGCGCGACTAGACTCGGCGCGCCATGACGGCCGCCAAGCGCTTTCCCGACCGCGACAGCGTCGCGGACGTGCGTGCGGCGACCGACGGGCTCGACGCCGGCGGCGACCTCGCGGAGACGCGCCGCCTCGCCGGGCGCGTGATGGCGCGGCGCGAGATGGGAAAGCTCGTCTTCCTCGATCTCGTGGATCGCTCCGGCCGCATCCAGCTCATGTGCGACACCGGGAGCGTCGGTGAGATCGACGTCCATCTCGGCGACGTCGTCGGGGCCACCGGTCGACCGGCGAAGTCGCGGCGCGGCGAGCCGTCGCTCATGGTCGACGAGCTCGCTGTGCTCGCCCACAACACGAGCCCGCTGCCCGACACGTTCCACGGCCTCACGGACCAGGAGACCCGGTACCGCAAGCGTCACCTCGATCTCCTCATGAACGAGGACTCGCGCGAGCTGTTTCTGCTGCGGGCCCGCGTCATCACCGCCATTCGCCGCTTCCTCGACGACGAGGGGTTCGTGGAGGTGGAGACGCCCGTCCTCCAGCCGCGGTACGGGGGAGCCTTCGCGCATCCGTTCGTCACGCACTCGAACGAGCTGGAGGTGGATCTCTATCTGCGCATCGCGACCGAGCTCTACCTCAAGCGCCTGATCGTCGGAGGGCTCGAGCGCGTGTACGAGATCGGCAAGGACTTCCGCAACGAGAGCGTCTCGTACAAGCACCAGCCCGAGTTCACGATGCTGGAGTGGTACGAGGCGTACGCGGACTTCCAGGACACGATGGACCGGATCGAGACAATGCTCGAACGGGTCGCGCTGGAGTCGCTCGGCACGACCGTCGTCCGGTTCCGTGGGCACGAGGTCGACCTGAAGCGGCCCTGGAAGCGCGTCGGCTTCGTCGAATCGCTCGAGGCGCACGAGCTGTGGACCCGGGACGAGAACGAGCTGCGCGCGTGGCTAACGGAACGCGGAGTCGACACGGCGGCCGACAAGGACTGGGCGCAGCTCGTCGACCACGCATTCGGTCACTTCGTCGAGCCGAGCCTCCTCGAGCCGACGATCGTGTTCGGACATCCGGTCGAGCTCTCGCCGTTCGCACGCGTGACGGACGACGACGAGGCGATCACCGAGCGGTTCGAGTATTTCGCCGCCGGAATGGAGCTCGGCAACGCGTACACGGAGATCAACGACGCGTCCGAGCAGCAACGCCGGTTCGACGAGCAGTCCGAGCACGTCGAGGGCGTTCGCGGGGACCCGGACTACGTCGAGGCGCTCTCCTACGGGATGCCGCCGACCGGCGGACTCGGCCTCGGCATCGACCGGCTCGTCATGCTGATGTCCGGCCGCGAGACGATCCGCGACGTGATCCTCTTCCCGGCGCTACGTTCCGATCCGGGCTAGCTCCTGCGTCACCGGCGCTTCGGCGCTCCAGGGGAAGTCGATCCAGAGGTCGGTCCGGCGCCAGACGTACTCACACTTCACCACCGACGGCGGCTTCTCGTAGAGCACCGCGCAACGCACCTCGGCGACCTTGCCGGCGCAGAAGTCCTTCACGAGCCTGAGTGTCCCTCCGGTGTCGGCCACGTCGTCGGCGATGAGCATGCGCGCCGACTCGAGGTCGACGAGCTCCGGGACGGGCGGGAGGATCATCGGCACGTCGAGGCGCTCGTCGACGCCCGTGTAGAACTCGACGTTCATCGTCCACGTGTTCTTCACGTCGAGCGCGTAGCCGAGCGCTGCACCGACGAGGAGGCCGCCGCGCGCGATGCAGAGGACGAGGTCGGGCTCGTAGCCGTCGCTCACGACCTGGCGGGCGAGATCGCGTGACGCGGTGCCGAACTCCGCCCACGTGAACCGCTCGCGCTCGGTGCCTGGCTCTCCGATCGGGCGATCCTACGCCATGCCCTCGAACGGCGTACTCCGTTCGAGGGGTCTCCGACCCCGCCGCGGAGGACGATTCAGTGTCACGGTGCTGGAGCGGCGTCATCCGACCGACGGCGAGGCCGTGTCCGACGGGATGGTCGGTCGTTTTCGCGCGCTCGTCGAGCAGCTGCCGCTCTCCGTGTACATCGACCGGCTCGACGACGTGAGCTCGAACGTCTATACGAGCCCTCAGATCGAGCAGATGCTCGGGTACTCCGTGACGGACTGGGTCGAGAACCACGACCTCTTCGTCGAGATCCTGCATCCCGAGGATCGAGAGCATGTGCTCGCGGCGCATCAGCGAACGCACGCGACCGGCGAGCCGCTCTTCATCGAGTACCGGCTGCGAACGCGGGACGGCCGCTATCTCTGGGTGCAGGACGAGGCTCGCGTCGTCACCGACGCGAACGGCTCCGTGCTCCAGGGCTACCTCCTCGACATCACGGCGCGTCGCGAGGCCGAGGAGCAGCTTCGGCATCAGGCGTTCCACGACGCGCTCACCGGGCTCGCGAATCGTGCGCTCTTCACGAACCGAGTGGAGCATGCCCTCGTCCTGCGCAGTCAGCTGTCGCGTTCGGAGGTCGCTGTGCTCTTCCTCGACCTCGACGACTTCAAGGGTGTCAACGACACGCTCGGTCACTCGGCCGGGGACACGCTCCTGCGCGGGGTGGGCGTCCGGCTCCGCGACGCGCTGTCGCCCAGCTACACCGTCGCGCGGCTCGGGGGCGACGAGTTCGCGGTCCTCATCGAAGAGGTGGCCGGCGCTGCCTCGGCCGTCGACGCGGCGGAGCGACTCGTGGCCAGCCTCCAGAAGCCCTTCGAGATCGAGGGCCGCGAGGTCTTCGTCACCGCGAGCGTCGGGATCGCGCTCGGCACGGTCGCGGACGATCTGCTCCGCGCCGCCGACGTCGCCATGTATCGCGCAAAGGCTTCCGGTAAGGCGCAGTACGTGACCTACGTGCCGACGATGGCCGAGGATCTCGTCGGTCGCCTCGAGCTCGTCGCCGAGCTGCGGCGAGCGCGTCCCGACGAGTTCGTCGTCCACTACCAGCCGCTCGTCGACCTCGAGAGCCGCGCGGTCGTGGGGGTCGAGGCGCTCGTCCGTTGGAACCATCCGACGCGAGGGATGCTGCCGCCCGGTGACTTCATCCCGCTCGCCGAGGAGACGGGCAAGATCGTCGAGATCGGCGCGTGGGTGCTCGCCGAAGCGTGTGCTCAGGTCGCGCGCTGGCGCGCGGAGACGCCGAGCGCTGCTTCGCTGTCGCTGAACGTGAACGTCTCGACCCGGCAGGTGCGTCCCGGAATCCTCTTGGATAGCGTTCGCATCGCTCTCGAGCGGTCTGGGCTCCCTCCGGAGGCGCTCACACTGGAGCTGACCGAGAGCGTCCTCGCACGCAGGCACGAGGAGCTTCGTGCGGTCCTCGCGGACGTCGCCGCGCTCGGTGTGCGGATCGCGCTCGACGACTTCGGGACCGGTTACTCCTCGCTCTCGCTCCTCCAGGATCTACCGGTGCACACGCTGAAGGTCGACCGGTCGTTCGTGAGCGCGCTCGACGCCGACGCCACGCGGCAGGGATTTGTCCAGGCGATCGTCGACCTCGCACAGACGCTCGACGTCGCCCTCGTGGCGGAGGGGATGGAGACCGCAGCCGAGACGACCGAGCTGCGCCGCCTCGGCTGTCGAGCCGGACAGGGCTTCCACTTCGCGCCGCCGCTGGCGCCTCAGGACGTCGGAGAGCTGCTCGACGCCGGCGCCTGTACGAGCCTCGACGACGCGCTCTCGAAGCGCGACGTCCGGCCCGAAGCCGCCTGATCTCCTAGGCCGTCGCCGTCTTCCAGAGCTGGCCGGTCTCGCGAGCGCCCTCGTGGTCGGCCGTGACCGGAACATCCTCCTCCGGATGCGCCGCCCGGTGCTCGCGGAACCACGCCACGGCCCGTGCGATCCCCTCGTCCAGAGGCACCTTAGGACCGTAGCCGAGCAGCTGGCGCGCCTTCGACAGGTCGGCCACGTAGTGCGTGACCTCGCCGAGAAGCGATGGCGCCAGCGTCATCTGCGGCTCGATGTCGAGCTCCGACGCGATGAGCTCGGCGCACCGCACGAGCGTGTTCCCCTGGCCGTAGGCGAGGTTGATCGTCTGGTTCACGACGCGCCCGGCCCCGAGCGCGTCGATCCCCTCCACGATCCCGTCGATGCAGTCGTCGACGAACGTGAAGTCGAGCGTCTTGTCGGTGCCGCCGTAGATCGTGATCGGCTCACCGCGCAGCATCGAGTGGATGAAGAGCGGAATGACGCGAACCATGCGCTGGAGGTCGTTGTCGAAGCGCCCGTAGACGTTCGAGAAGCGGAACACGAGGTACGGGAGGCCGTAGCAGCGCGCATACGAGTAGATGAACGCCTCCCCCGAGATCTTCGACGCGGAGTACGTGCTCTCCGCGTAGGCGAAGTCGGCCACCTGCTCGCCGTACTCCTCGAAACGATGCACGTCCCCGTAGACCTCGCGGCTGGACGAGAACACGATCGGGACGTTCCGGAGCCGTGCGTACTCGAGCACGTTGAAGGTCATGACGGTGTTCTCGAGGGCGCGGTGTGGCTGCCGCACGAGCTGATGCACCTTCGCGTGCGCGGCGAGGTGGACGACGAGGTCGACCTCGGGATACTCGACGCCGTTGATACCGCCCCGGAACGCGGCGTAGTGGCCGGCGAGGTCCTGGAGCAGGTACGGGAACTCGTCCGTCCACGTGTTCCGGCGCTTGTCGACGCCGAAAACCTCGTGGCCATCCCGTTGGAGCCTGAGCGCGAGATTCGTCCCGATCTGACCGGACGAACCGGTCACGAGGATCTTCATCGCGGTCCGTCGATTAAGGCTTCGTTGCTCAACGGCCGAGAAGGGTACCGAGGGCGCCGGGCGAACCCGGTGTGAGACTCGAAACGAGACCAGTCGGCTACGATCAGGCAGTCCCTTCGACCCGGGGAGCGAGGCGGCCTCCGGAAACGATTCGAAAGGAGCGTCGAGGGAGTTGTTCGAGCGATTCACCGAGCGGGCAAGACAGGTCGTCGTTCTGGCGCAGGACGAAGCCAGGGCTCTCAAGCACAACTACATCGGCACGGAGCACATCCTGCTCGGCCTCCTGCGCGAGGAGGAAGGCCTTGCCGCCCGCGTGCTCGAGTCGCTCGACATCACGGTGGAAGAGGTGCGCGCCCAGGTCGCGCGCATCGTCGGCCAGGGTGACGAGGTCACGACCGGCCAGATCCCGTTCACGCCGCGCGCCAAGAAGGTCCTCGAGCTGGCGCTGCGCGAGGCCCTCTCGCTGGGCCACAACTACATCGGGACGGAGCACATCCTCCTCGGGCTCGTGCGCGAGAACGAAGGCGTCGCCGCCCGGATCCTCCTCGACTTCGACGCGGACGCGGAGAAGATCCGCAACGAGATCATCCGCATGCTCTCCGGCCCCGGTCGCCGCCAGTCCGGCGCGAGCGTCGCGCCCGGCGAGAAGACGAAGAGCTCGAAGCTCCTCGACCAGTTCGGCCGGAACCTGACGAAGGCCGCGGTCGAGGGCAAGCTCGATCCCGTGGTCGGCCGCCAGACCGAGATCGAGCGCGTGATGCAGATTCTCTCGCGCCGCCAGAAGAACAACCCGGTCCTCATCGGCGAGCCGGGCGTCGGCAAGACAGCCGTCGTCGAAGGGCTCGCATCGCGGATCTCGTCGAGCCAGGTGCCCGAGATCCTGAAGGGCAAGCAGATCTACACACTCGACCTCGCCGCGCTCGTCGCCGGGTCGAAGTACCGCGGTGAGTTCGAGGAGCGCCTGAAGAAGGTGATGAAGGAGATCACCCAGCGCGGCGACATCATCCTGTTCATCGACGAGCTGCACAACCTCGTGGGCGCCGGCGCCGCCGAGGGTGCGATCGACGCCGCCTCGATCCTCAAGCCCGCTCTCGCGCGCGGCGAGATCCAGACGATCGGCGCGACGACGCTCGACGAGTACCGGAAGTACCTCGAGCGGGACGCCGCCCTCGAGCGGCGCTTCCAGCAGGTGCGCGTCGAGGAGCCGACGATCGACGAGACGGTGCAGATCCTGCGCGGCCTGCGCGACCGCTACGAGGCGCACCACCGCTGCAAGATCTCGGACGAGGCGCTGCAGTCCGCGGCGGTTCTCGCCGACCGCTACATCCAGGACCGCCACCTCCCGGACAAGGCGATCGACCTCATCGACGAGGCGGGCTCGCGCGTCCGGATCGCGACCATGGCCGCGCCGCCGCGCTACCGCGAGCTCGAGGAGGAGATCGACAAGGTCCGCGCGGACAAGGAAGGCGCGATCGAGGCGCAGGAGTTCGAGAAGGCCGCGCAGCTCCGCGACAAGGAGCGCAAGCTCACGCAGAAGAAGAAGGAGCTCGAGGAGGAGTGGCGCAACCAGGCCGACGAGGAGCAGCCGGAGATCGGCGAGGACGAGATCGCCGACATCGTCTCGATGTGGACGGGCATCCCCGTCTTCAAGCTCACGGAGGCCGAGTCGGCGCGGCTCGTGCGGATGGAGGACGAGCTGCACAAGCGCGTCATCGGTCAGCACCAGGCGATCGTCGCCGTCTCGAAGGCGATCCGGCGCGCGCGTGCCGGCATCAAGGACCCGAAGCGCCCGACCGGCTCGTTCATCTTCCTCGGCCCGTCCGGTGTGGGGAAGACGGAGCTCGCACGCACGCTGGCCGAATTCCTGTTCGGCGACGAGGACGCGCTCATCCAGGTCGACATGTCGGAATACATGGAGAAGCACTCCGTGTCGCGCCTCGTCGGCTCCCCGCCGGGCTACGTCGGCTACGACGAGGGCGGCCAGCTCACGGAAGCCGTCCGCCGCAAGCCGTACTCCGTCGTCCTCCTCGACGAGATCGAGAAGGCGCACCCGGATGTCTTCAACATCCTGCTGCAGATCCTCGAGGACGGGAAGCTGACCGACTCGCAGGGGCGGAAGGTCGACTTCCGCAACACGATCGTGATCATGACCTCCAACCTCGGGGCCGCGCAGATCTCGAAGAACCAGACGCTCGGCTTCTCCATCGGGGACGAGCAGGGCCTCTCGTACGACGAGATGAAGGAGCGCGTGATGTCGGAGCTCAAGAAGGTGTTCCGGCCGGAGCTCCTGAACCGCATCGACGAGGTCATCGTCTTCCACAAGCTCGAGAAGGTCGAGATCCTCGAGGTCGTCGACCTGATGATGAAGCGCGTCCGCGAGGAGATGGCGAAGCACGACGTCGTCATCGAGCTGACGGACGACGCGCGCGAGCTGCTCGTCGAGCAGGGTTACGACCCGGCGATGGGCGCGCGACCGCTGCGCCGCGCGATCCAGCGACTGCTCGAGGATCCGCTCGCCGACTTCATCCTCGGACGCGAGCTCGCCCCCGGCACGACGCTCGTCGTCGATCGCCGTGAGGATCCCGCCGAAGGTGAGCCCCCCGTCGAGATCCGCGTGATCGAGGGCACGCCGGTGCCGGCCGCGGTCGGCGGCCCGGCAGACGACGACGCCGTGCTGGCGGACCTCGCCGAGCTCGTCGACGAGCCGTCCGACAATTAGCGGCGTCGACATCCGGCACGCGAAGGCGTCCGACTACGGGCGCGTCATCGGTCGGATCAACGTCTGGTGGGGCGGGCGGGACATGGCGCCGATCCTCCCGAAGCTGTTCTTCATCCACTTCGAGGGGACGAGCTTCGTGGCAGAGGACACGAGCGGCGAGCTCCTCGGGTTCGTCTGCGGGTTCCTCTCGCAGACGGCGGACGACGAGGCGTACATCCACTTCATCGGCGTCACGCCGGAGGATCGCGGCGACGGTCTCGGCCGCGCTCTCTACGAGCGGTTCTTCGAGGAGGCGCGGGCGAACGGGCGGACCTCCGTCCGCTGCGTCACTTCACCCGTGAACCAGGGGTCGCTCGCGTTCCACGAGGCGATGGGGTTCCAGGTGGAGCGGGTGGTCGAGGACTACGACGGCCCCGGTGAGGATCGTGTGCTCCTCGTCAAGCAGTTGACCTGAGCCCTCGCCGCTTGCGCGTGAGGGCCGGATGCTCGCGCTTCCGCGTGGCCGCCCAGTCGAGGTACGTTCCGGCCGCCACCGCGGCGGCGAGCCCCACGAACCCGTAGCTCAGCCACGTCGAGCCGTCGTCGGTCGCGCTCTTCACGACGGCCACGGCCAGTAGCGCCGCTCCGAGCCCGAAGGTGATCGTGAGCCACGGAACGTCCTCCGAGAGCTCGCCCTCGGTGAAGTTCAGCAGGGCGACGAGCACGACGATCGCGAGCACGAGCAGGGCGATCAGCAGACCCCACGCGTCCCAGCCGTCCATGGAGAGCTTCGCGGTGCCCGCGCGCCCGTAGTCCACTTCGACGTACTGCCAGGTGAAGAAGAGGCTGAACAAGAGGAGCGGGCCGGCGACGAGGACGAGCTGCGAGCCTCGCGACAGGGCCTTGAACGTCGCCATCTGGGTCCTTTCGGCCGTGGGGTACTCGTCGGACGGCCGCAGTCCGATCCGTTTCCCGTCAAAGGGTACTCGGGAAACGGAGAAACGCGAGGTTTTTGCAGGAATTCTCGTCCCAAACACGCGCACCATCGCGGCGCGGGTACGCGCCGCGATGGTCGCTATCGGAGGGCGCTACGCGCCCCGCTCGTTCGACGGCTCGTCGCTCGGTGCCTCGGGCGCCGGTTCGGGTGCCGCAGGCGCGGCTTCGGCCGGCGGAGGCGCGGGATCCGCCGGTGGTGGCGTGGTCGCTGCCGGAGCAGCCGCGGCCGGCGCTGCGGCGCTCGTGCCGCCGCTACCCATCGAGGAGCTCAGCGTGTTCGCCTCGGTTCTCAGCGTGTCGACGCCTCCTGCTTCCTGGACGGTTCTGAACGCTCCGACTGCGATGACGATGGCGAGCACGAGCCCGACCCAGGCCCAGATCGTCGCTTCGTCACCCAGAATCGTCAGCAGCTTGATGATCGTGAAGATGAGGATGAGGGTGCCGATGATCGCAGCGGTCATCGCCGTCGAGACGGGAAGCGGGATGTCGACGGAGGCCAGCCGCACGATGACCCATGCGAGAAGGACGATGGTCAGGAGACCAACCAGGACTCCGCCGAAGCCGCGCCAGCCGCTGAAGCTCGCGTCGACGCCCGCAGCATCCGAGAACTCGTTCCCGAAGTCCTGCCAGGGGAGGAAGAGATCGATGAGGAGAAGGACTCCTCCGATGAGCATCAGCTGAACGCCTCTTTCGAGCGCGTTGAATCGGTCCATGCCTGCCCGTCCTTTCCGGTGTCTGCGGCGGTCCAGGGCACTCTTATCCACTCGCCGCCGAGTTGCAAGCGAATCGGGCAGGTTTCGTGACGAACGGCGTCGGACCCCGTTCCTAGACTGTCTCCCCTCGTGGCGAAGGTAACCGTCCAGTTCACCTGTACCGAATGCGGCACGACCTCGGGCCGGTGGCTCGGGAAGTGCCCGGGCTGCGGCGCGTTCGGCAGTCTCGTCGAGGAGCTCCACGGCTCTACGACGGAGCGATCCGCGGCGACGGCCCTGAAGCCGGTCAAGCTGGGAGCGGTGCGAGCGGAGGAGGCAGCGCGCCTGTCCACGGGAGTTGCCGAGCTCGACCGCGTCCTCGGGGGCGGGCTCGTGCCCGGATCGCTCGTTCTCGTCGGTGGCGAGCCTGGCGTGGGCAAGTCCACCCTGCTCCTGACGGCGCTCGGCGCGATCGCGCGCGACGGGCGGAGGGCGTTGCTGGTCACGGGCGAGGAGTCGGCCGCTCAGGTGTCGCTGCGGGCCGCGCGTCTCGGCGGGACCGAGTCGGTCGAGATCCTCGCGGAGACGGAGCTCGATGCCGTCTGCTCGACACTCGAGGCCGAGCGGCCGGACGTGTGCGTGATCGACTCCGTCCAGACGTTGCACGCCGCCGCGCTCGGCTCGGCCCCCGGGTCGGTTGCGCAGGTTCGCGAAGCAGCCGGGCGCCTTCTTCGCGTCGCGAAGAAGGCGAACGTCGCAACGGTGCTCGTCGGTCACGTGACCAAGGACGGCGCCGTCGCAGGCCCGCGGGTCCTCGAGCACCTCGTCGACTGCGTCCTCCAGTTCGAGGGCGATCGGTACCACGAGCACCGGGTCCTCCGTGCGACGAAGAACCGCTTCGGCTCGACGAACGAGCTCGGCGTCTTCGAGATGACTGCGGCGGGCCTCGTGGGCGTACCGGATCCGTCCGAGCTCTTCGGCACGACGCGCGCCGGCGAGGTCGGCGCGGCGGTCGGCTGTGCGCTCGAGGGGACGCGGCCGCTGCTCCTCGAGATCCAGGCTCTCGTCGCCCCCACCGACCTCGCGATGCCGCGGCGCGTCGGAACCGGGGTCGACCCGAAGAGGCTGGCCATGATCGTGGCCGTGCTGGGCCGGCACGCCGGGGTCGCGCTGGCGAGCTCCGACGTGTTCGTCAACGTCGCCGGAGGCGTCCGGATCGAAGAGCCGGGCGCCGACCTCGCCGTTGCTCTCGCGATCGCATCGGCCGCACGCGGGGCGCCGGTGCGCGAGGGCGTCGCGGCCTTCGGCGAGATCGGCCTCACGGGGCGCCTGCGCCAGGCCTCGCAGGCAGAGCGGCGCCTGGAGGAGTGCGCGAAGCTCGGCGTGGCGATCGTGGTCGTCCCCGACGGCACGACGGCTCGCTCCGCGGTCAGGCTCGCTCGCGCGGAGACGCTCCGCGCGGCGATCGGCGCAGGTCTGGAGTCGCGCGGGAACTCCGAGGACGCCGCTGCTTAGCTTTCCGCGCCCGTTGCGGTTCTGTTAATCGCCCGTGAAGAACGCGCTATGATGTGACCCGGACGCCGGCAGGAAGACACTGCCGGCACTTTTTCGTCACGAGGCAGAAACACCACTTTCGTGAAGGCGATGGACACCGACATCGGGGAGGCCCTCTTGTTCGACATCGGCGACAAGGTCGTCTATCCGCACCACGGCGCGGGGACGGTCGTGCGGAAGGAGAAGCGCGAGGTTCTGGGCGAGACGCGTGAGTACCTCACCATCCAGATCCTCCACAACGACATGACCGTGAACGTCCCCTGCGAGAACGCCGAGCGGGTGGGATTGAGAACGGTCATCGACCAGCGCACCGTCGCCATGGTCGTGCGGACGCTCTCGGGGGGCTCCACCGAGATGCCGAAGAACTGGAACCGCCGGTTCAAGCACAACCGCGACAAGATGAAGACCGGGAACATCTTCGAGCTCGCGGAGGTCGTGCGGAACCTCGCCGTCCGTAACAACGAGAAGGGCCTTTCCACCGGCGAGAAGCAGATGTTCGTGAAGGCGAAGAAGATCCTCGCCTCCGAGCTCATGTACGCGAAGGACATGAACGAGGAAGAGGCTGCCGCCTGGCTCGACGAGGTCCTCTCGCGCGCCGGTCAGCCCAAGCCGAAGTCGCGAGCCAAGCCGAAGGCCGCAACGGCGAACGCGTAATGCCTTGAGCTCCGGCGACGTCGGGGCCACCTGGGCGCTCATCGCCGCCGCCGGCTCCGGCGAGCGGCTCGGGATCGATCGTCCGAAGGCCTTCGTCGGTCTCGGCGGTCGGCCCCTGCTCGCCGAGTCCCTCGACCGGCTCGACCGGTGCGAACTCGTCGACGCGATCGTCGTCGCCGCACCACCGGGATGGGAGGAGCCGTCGATCCTGCTCGCGGAGGAGCTCGCCGCGTCGAAGGTCGTCGCCTGCGTGACGGGGGGCGCGACGCGCGTGCAATCCGTGGCGGCGGCGCTCTTCGAGGTTCCCGTGGGCGCATTGGTCGTGCTCGTCCACGACGCTGCGCGACCGCTGGTCACCGACGCCGTCGTCGAGCGGGTCATCGGCCCGCTCCGCGAGGGGTTCGACGGAGCAGTGCCCACGCTTCCCGTGACGGACACGCTGAAGCGCGTCCACGAAGGAGTGGTGGCAGAGACCGTCGACCGCGAGGGGCTCGTCGCCGCCCAGACGCCGCAGGCGTTCCTTGCACCTTCGTTGCGCAAGGCGTTTTCGGGTCAGATCTCAGCGGCGACCGATTGTGCATCCCTCGTCGAGCAGAGCGGCGGCCGCGTGGCAGTCGTCGAGGGAGATCCGCGACTCGTGAAGGTGACGACGTCGTCCGATCTCGCAGTCGTCGAGTCGTGGCTCTGAGAGCAGTCGTCTTCGACGTCGGCGAGACGCTGGTCGACGAAGAGCGCTGGTGGCGCGAGCTGTGCAAGCGCGGCGGACTCCAACCGCATGTCGTGTGGGCGGCGCTCGGGGTCACGATCGAGCGCGGGGAGGAGCACGACGCCCTCTGGGAGCACCTCGCGATCGAGAGACCGGATACGCCGTGGGCGGATCTCATGTACGAGCATGCGGACCTCTATCCCGATGCGATTGCGTGTCTGGAGGCAGTTCGCGATCTAGGGCTCAGCGTCGGTATTGCGGGCAATCAGACCGAGGCGCTCGAGGCGTGGGCCCGCGACGAGGGTCTGCCGGCGGACGTGGTCGCCTCGTCCGCGAGCCTCGGCGTCCGCAAGCCCGACCCGATGTTCTTCGCGAAGGTGTGTGAGCTCGTCGGGCAGTCGCCCGGCGACGTCGCCTACGTCGGCGATCGCGTGGACAACGACGTCCTGCCGGCGGCGGCGGCGGGGCTGATCGCCGTCCATGTTCGCCGGGGGCCGTGGGGGCGGCTGCAGGCGACACCGCCCGAGGCCGCGCTGAGCCTGGACGATCTCGCCTCCTTGCCCCAGGCGTTAGCCTCGCTGGCCTGATGGAGCTCCGTGTCGGGATCGGGTACGACGCGCACGCACTCGAGGAGGGCGTCCCGCTCGTGCTCGGCGGCGTGTCGATCGACCATCCGCGAGGCCTCGCTGGCCACTCGGACGGCGACGTGATCGCCCACGCGCTCATCGACGCGATCCTCGGAGCGGCGAACCTGGGGGACATCGGATCGCACTTTCCCCCCGGCGACGAGCGGTACCGCGGGGCGTCGTCGCTCGAGCTCCTGCGGGAGGCCTACGACGACGTCCGGGGCACGGGCTGGGAGCTCGTGAACGCCGACTGCGTCCTCGTCGGGGAGGAGCCTCGCATCAGCGACTC
>DASTWH010000011.1:0-9916 GCA_035758735.1 Gaiellaceae bacterium | reverse complement strand
AGCTGGCCGTACAGGGTCTTCCAGAGGTCGCTCGACTCGGGCAGCCGGACGAGGGCGAGATACCCGCCGGCGAGCACCATCACCGCGACCAGCACCACCGCGATCCGGGCGAAGCCGACGAACGCCGTGCGCCGGAGCGACGGCGCGAGCGGCCAGACGAGGAACGCGAGGGTCGCCACACCGCCGACCCAGATCGATGCCGCGACCAGATGCAGCCAGTCCGCGAGCTCCGAGACCCAGGACGCGTTCGGCTCCGTCCCCTGGTGGCCGGAGAGCGAGAGGCCGGACAGGAGCGCCACCGAGATGACGAGCGCCGGAACGCGAAGCTCCAGTCGGTCGAACACCCAGCCCACGAGGAGGAGCGCCGCGACGACTCCGAAGCCGATCGTCATCACGAGGAAGGCGATGCCGAAGCGGGTCTTCTCGGCGAACGGCTGGAGGTCGCCGTACGGGAGATCGACGAACGGCAGCTGCAATGCATTCGAAGCCCGCAGCACGAACGCCACGATGCCGACGTCGATGACGAGGAAGGCCGCGGCGACCGGCACGAGGTGGAAGCGGTGCTCGAGGGCAGCCGGCACAGGCCCGCGGAGAACGAGCAGTCGCAGCGTCAGCGGGCCGATGAGCAGCGCGAGCGCCGCGAACAGCCCCCACCGAGCGAGATCGTCTCGCCAGGTCGTCCCCGACGCCCCGACCGCTTCCGTGGGCGGCGGTGCGCTCACTCCGACCCCGAACGTGAAGACGCCCGCGGGCGAGTGCCCGTCCTCGCCGATCACGCGCCAGCGCACGGTGTATCCCTTCCCATCGCGGAGCCGCGACACGGGCGCCACGACCACGTACCCGCGGTCTTCCGTCCGCGCCGTCCCCGACAGCACCGTCCCGTCCGGCGCGAGCACCTGGACCGCGTTCGACGTGATCGTCACCGGTTGGTTGAAGCGAAGCCGGACCTCGGTCGGCGGTCGGTCGACGCGCGACTGCGTGACTGGCTCCGAGTCGATGAGCGTCACGTGGGCGAAGGCCGTGCCGGGGACGATCAGCGCAGCCGCAACGGCCGCCACGAGGACGAGTCGGCGTCTCATGGTCCGCCGCCGAGCCCGTACCGTCCGAAGATCGGCGCCGCGTCCCGGTCAGCGAAGAGGAGCACGGCGAGCAGGAGGAACGTGAGCGCGAACCCGGCGCGCCACACCACCTGACGCGGACGCAGCGCCTGCGCGAACGGGATGAGCGCGAACGCAACGAGCATCCACCCGATCGCGTGGTGCAGGAACGCCGACCGGGAGTAGAGCCACGGGTTCGGCTCGTGGACGAGGAAGGCGAGCCCGGAGATCAGGAGCGCACATCCCGGGACCAGGGACCAGGCCGCGCTCTTCAGCTTCCCGCGGACGACCGCCAGCTCGACCGCCCCCGCGAGGAGTGCCGCCTGCGCCCACAGAGCATGGGCGAGGAGGTGCATCGTGGAGAACGTCGACAGGATGGTGATGATCCAAAGGCCGACGCTCGACGCGACGACGACCGCCGGAAAGAGGTAGGCGCGCCACGCGCGGCGGCGGAACACGTCCGTGCCCACGATCGCCTCCGAGAGGAGAAGGAGACCGATGAAGAGCGCCACTGCCGCAGCGATCCAGTGAGCTGTTTCAGCCTTCGGTACCACGCAGCTCCTCCGCCTCGAGGTCGTCCACGAGCCCCGGAGCGATGCAGAAGGTGAAGGCAAGCCCGACGAGCACGACCAGTAGCGGCGCCTGGAAGAGGTAGTCGTAGATGCCCTGGCCCGCGCGGTCGAGGAGCACGATGCGGTAGGGCTGCGCGACCGCCCACACGACCCCGCCGACGATGGTCAGCGGGCCGAGGAGCTGGATCGCCAGGGTTCGCCAGGAGCGCCGTGCAGCCGGTTCCTGTGCCTCTTCCCTCGGGATGCTGGTTGCGTATTCGGAGCTCACCCGTACCTCCCGTGCCGGAAGTCTTGCGAGTAGGCAACACGCTGCGCAAATGGAGGCATCATGGCTGCGTGCGGATCAGGATCTTCGGCGCGGTCGCGGTGATCGCGACGGCCGCCTCGGTTGCGGTCGTGGCACTGGCGAGCACGTCGGCGAACGGCCTCCCCTCGTACACCAACGGGTACGCGAAGTGGCCCAAGATCAACCGGAAGCCGTTCACGAGATGTGGCCCACCGTGCGCCCACTCGGGGGTCAAGAACGTCTACGCGAGCAAGCGAAAGGTCGGCGCGAAGTACCCGAACGGCACGGTGGTCGTGAAGAGCGTTGCACAGGCGGGGGACAAGGTTGCCCTGCCGAGCCAGGTCGCGGTCATGCGGAAAGTCGCCGGGAAGTGGCGGTACGTCGAGTACGGGCTCGCCGGCTCGCGCTACACGATCCTCGGCCAGGGGTCCTTCTGTGCGAGCTGCCACGCGCAGGCGCGCGCGAACGACTACGTCTTCACGAAGCGGTAGTCGCTCGCGCGAGCTCTATGCAGTTGCGCGGCGTTTGCGCTGCCAGGTCATGAAGAGGGCGCCGACTCCGCCGATCAGGCAGATCGTCCCGAGGATCCAGAGGACGACCCCTCCGAAGATCAGGAAGATGATGCCCGCGACCAGGAGGCCGAGGCCGATGATGTTGACTGCCATGCAGCCTGATTCGGCGGCGTGTTGCCGATTCCTCGCGCCGGCGGCGACTCGCTACTGCGCCGCGAGCTTCTTGCGCCGGTACGTCATGAACAGGGCGATGATCCCGCCGAGGACCATCGGCAAGCCGATGACGTAGCCGACGAAGTTGAGGAAGTACATGAAGAGGATCCCGGCGATGATGAGGCCGAGTCCGACGAGGTTTACGGGCCAGTTGTCCATGGCCGCATCTTCGCGTCATTGCGGCCGGTTCCTCGTCCCCTATTCGGGTTTCACTCGTTCGAACGCCGCGATCGCGCGGTCGAGGTGCTCGCGCTCGAGCGCGGCCGACATCTGCACGCGGACGCGCGCCGTTCCCTCCGGCACGACCGGGAACCCGAAGCCGGTGACGAACACGCCCTCGTCGAGCAGGCGCGCCGAAAGCGCCATCGCGTCGGCGGTCTGGCCGACGATGATCGGGACGATGGCTGCCTCGCCGTCGAGCGGCGCGTAGCCCGCTTCCCGCAGGAGCTCGCGGAAGACCCGTGTGTTCTCGCGCAGCCGTGAGAGGAGCTCGGGCTGCTCGAGCATGAGCTCGATCGAGCGCAGTGCGCTGCACGCGACGGTCGGAGGGAGGGCGTTCGAGAAGAGCTGTGGACGCGAGCGCTGCGCGAGGACGTCGCAGACCTCCTCCGAGGCGGCGACGTAGCCGCCGGCTGCCCCGCCGAGCGCCTTGCCGAGCGTCCCCGTGATGACGTCGACCTCACCGAGGAGGCCGAAGTGCTCGACCGTCCCGCGCCCCGTCTCGCCCAGGACGCCGACCCCGTGCGAGTCGTCGACGACGACGACCGCGTCGTGCTCGCGCGCGAGCTCGACGATCTCCGGGAGCCGCGCAAGGTCGCCCTCCATCGAGAAGACCCCGTCTGTGACGATGAGCTTGCGGGCGTCGCGAGGGGCGGCGGCGAGGCCGTCGCGGAGCGCGTCCATGTCGGAGTGCGGGAAAATGACCTTCGACGCGGGCCGCGACAGCCGGATCGAATCGATGAGGCTCGCGTGGTTGAGCTCGTCGGTCAGGATCACCGTCGTCTCGTCGGTGAGGCTCGGGATGCAGGCCTCGTTCGCGTTCCAGCACGAGACGTACGTGAGCGCGGCCTCGGTTCCCGAGAGATCGGCGAGCGCCCGCTCGAGCGCGAGGTGCGGCTCGAAGGTCCCGCAGATGAAGCGCACCGACGCCGTTCCGGCGCCGTACCGCTCGAGTCCCTCGATCCCCGCGCGGACGACCTCGGGGTGGCCGGCGAGGCCGAGGTAGTTGTTCGACGACAGGACGATCACGTCGCCGCGGCCCTCCATCTGCACGACCGGCCCCTGCGGGGACTGGAGGGTGAGGAAGCGCTTGTACGTGCGGGCGTCGCGGAGCGCGTCGAGCTCCACGCCGAGCTGCTGGTCCAACACTGAGGTCACGGCGTCGCTCCGTTCGGTCGCAGGACGATCTTGCAGGCCTCGCCCGACTCGAGGAGCGCGAACGCCTCCTCGTATCGCTCGAGCGGCAGCTCGGCGGTGATGAGCGGGCGCAGGTCGACGACGCCGTGCTCGAGGAGCCAGCGCGTCGTGTACCACGTCTCCCAGATCTCGCGGCCGTTGACCGCGGTGACGGTGAGGTTCTTGAAGATGAGCGACTCCGCGACGTCGATCGTCGCGGGCCGGGCCGGGATCCCGAAGAGAACGATGTTGCCACCGTGACGGACGATGTCGAACGCGTCCTCGATCGCGCGGAGAGCTCCGGACATCTCGAACACGACGCCGACGCCCTGGCCCTCGTTCTGCTCGGCGAACCAGGCCGGGACGTCCTCGACCTCGTCGACGTTCACGACCGCATCGGCGCCGAGCGTGCGTGCGAGCTCGATCCGGTACGGGACGTGGTCGGACGCGAAGAGCCGTCCCGATCCGAACGCCTTCGCGATCGCGATCGTGAAGAGCCCGACCGGACCACAGCCGAGCACTGCGACCGCGCGTCCCGCGAGATCCTGTGTCGACGTCGCGAACACGGCGTTGCCGAACGGCTCCTGGAGGCACGCGATCTCGGGTGGCAGCTTCGTGCGGTCGTTCCGCCAGACAACGGACGCGGGCACCGCGACGTAGTCGGCGAACCCGCCGTCGCGGTCGACGCCGAGGATCTTCGTCTGCTCGCACATGTGCGCCTTGCCCGTTCGGCAGTGGAAGCAGACGCCGCACGTGACGTGACTCTCGGCGGACACGTAGTCGCCCTCCTCGACGTCCCGCACGGCGCTTCCTCTCGCGACGACCGTGCCGCACAGCTCGTGCCCGAGGGTCAGCGGCGGCTGCACGCGCTCCGACGACCACTGATCCCATCTGCTGATGTGGAGGTCCGTGCCACAGATCGAGGCCGCCTCGATGCGGACGAGCACCTCGTCGGGTCCAGGTCTCGGCACGGGTACCTCCTCCAGCGTGAGGCCCGGCGCCGACTCGCGCTTGCGGATGGCGCGCATCGTCTCCACGGCGGCTCGATCTTGCCATGGACCGGGTGCCTGGGAGCCGGGTTACGAGCGTGCCCGTGCAGGATCCCGCCGCGCCGCCGGACCAGGAACTCGAGGAGCTCTACGACAACCCGCTCGAACGGCTCGAGCTGCTCGGCGGCGACGACGAGGCGATCGCCGCCTTCCTCGACGAGATCGACGTCCGGGGGCCACGCGACCGCGAGATGCTGCGCGAGCTCGCACGCACGTCACCCCTGGCACGTCCCGAACGCTTCGAGGACGACCATCGACGGGTTCTCGTCGCGCTCGAGAGCCTGCGCCGGCACGGCTACCACGGCTCGCGCGCGGGCTCGCGCGTACCGATCCTGCGGACGCCGATCCGGTTCCTCGTCGAGCTCGTCGCCCGCTACGTCGTCGTCTCGCACGTGAAGAACGTCGCGATGAACCTGCGCAACCTCTACTGGCTGCGCGAGATGCAGTCCCAACCCCGGTCGCGCGAGCTCGCGTCGCTGTTCAAGGCCCGAACGGACGCCCAGGCGCTCGTCGACATCACGAAGAGCCGCGAGATCGGCGTGCCCGCGTTCGTGATCGGCGGCCTCCTCATCCCGGCCGCGATCTCGATCTCGCGCCTCGCCAGCGGCACGACCCGCGAGTGGTGGGTCGCGCTTCTCGTCGGTGCGCTCGGCGTCGCGGTCGGCTTCCTCATCTCGTGGTTCGTGCTGCGCGGCGCCGCCCTCGCGAGCCGGCGTATCCGCCTCTCCGTCAGCCTCCCGCTCACCGAGCTCTGGCGCACGATCGGCAGCTGCGGGACACCGCCGAAGGACCAGTCGCGTCGGTTCGCGGTCGTCGCGATCTCCGTGACGCTCTGCGTGTGGATCGTGCTGCCGCTGCTCGTGAAGCTCTCGCTGGCGACCTAGGATCCGCCCCGTGCAGGGTTTCGACGCCGCAGCCGCCGTATCTCGACTCCGTGATGCAGGCGGAGGCTACGAGGTCGTCCACGAGTCGCCCGGGCTCGAGATCGGCGTGTACGTGCTCGTCGCTCCCGAGCCGGATCGTCAGAGCCCGCATGCCTTCGACGAGATCTACGTCGTACTGGACGGCGAGGGCGACATCGAGGTCGACGGCGAGATACGGCGCGTGGCGAAGGACGAGGCGATCTTCGTGCCCGCCCACGCCGACCATCGCTTCTCCGGCTACGAAACGCTCTCGCTCCTCGTCGTCTTCAATGGGCCACATACCGCGACCAAGGACGAGGGTTAGCGCGAAACGGTGGTCGCGGTCGCCGTCGCGGTCGCCGCGGCGAGCCGGCCGTCGGTCGGGGTGACCGCGCAGCGGACGTCCTGGCCCGAGCGCGCGGCGCCCTTGCGGAGCACGTCCGAGAGTGCGGCGCTGCGGACCGCGCGCACGAGTTTGCCGCCGATCGTCCAGCGATAGCGGTAGCGGACGATCCCGTAGTCGGGGTCCTCCGTGACGAGCGACGTGCGGACACGACACTGGACGACGTCGCGCGGCGAAGGCGCGGTCGGGGCGAGCTCGACGGCGACCGGGTTGGGCGCTCGGTTGCGCACGTCGCGCGTCCTCGCGACGACGGTGAACGGCGCGTCGGCGAGCGCCTTGCCGTCGATGTCGACGACGAGGCGCCACCCGCCGACCGCGTTGAGCCTGACGTTCATCGGGAACCACCAGTAGCCGCGGCCGTGGGCCGGCCGTACGACTGACGTCGTCTCGCCCGCGGCGGCGCCGCTCGGTCGGAGCACGCGGAGCCGGAGGAGCCCGCGCTCGAGAGCGAAAGCAGCGGCCAGCTCGACGCGCGCATGGAAGACGCGCGCACCGCGCACGAACGTCCCCGTCCGTACGGCCCGGTCGAACGGGAGGTCGCGCTTTCCGCTGAACGGCGCCGTGCTCAGCGCGAGATCTCTCAGGTACGGCTCCGTGGCGAACGGAACCTGCTGCGCGTACCCGCTCGCCCCCTCGTTGCAGGGGCCGGAGAACGGCTCGTCGACCTCGCCGCCGACCTGCGAGGTGAAGTGCAGGTGCGGCCAGCTCGAGTTGCCGCTCGACGCGGTCCAGCCGATCTGCTGGCCGGCGACGACCCGGTCGTTCCGCCGCAGCTTGATGCCCCTGCGGAGGTGACCGTAGATCGTGAACCGGCCGGTCCCATGCTCGACGACGACGTGGTTGTCGAACCGCGACATCGTCGGGCCGAACCGCCTGTCGTACTCGCCGTCCTGGACGCTGATCACGCGGCCGTCGAGCGCGGCGAACACCGGGACGCCGATGTCCATCTCGCGAAAGCTCCGGATGTCCGAATCGGTGCCCGTGTGACCGTCGTACGTCTGCGCCCCGCACATGTAGTCGCGGACGCCCGGCCCCGGGTCGAGGTCGACGAAGTTGTTCGGGTAGAGGTCTTGCCAGAGGATCCCCGCCTGCGGATAGAAGGTGAGTTCCGCTTCGCCGTTCGCTCCAGCGGCCCCCGAGGCGGAGACGGCGATCACGAGGGCGAGTACGAGTGCGACGAGTGTGTGCCTGGCCATCGGGCGCCGACACCGTACCGGCGTGTCAGCGCACGGACACCGGGGTGCCGACGTCGACGAAGCGGTACACGCGATCCGCCTCGCCCTCGGGGAGCCGCACGCATCCGTGCGACGCCGGATACGAGGGGACGTCCGGAGATTGGTGGGTCGCGATCCCGCCGTGGAAGTACGCGGCGTACGGCATCCACACGTGGAACGGGACCGACCACGAGTAGATCGACTTCACGTACACGCGGAAGTCGCCCGTCGGCGTACGGCCCAAGGAGCCCGTCGACGTGTGGATCGCGCGCACGACCTCGCCGTCCTCGACCATGAGGAGCACTCCGCGGTCTCGGTAGATCTCGAGCCGCCTGCCGGGTCGCCGCGCCGCGGGCTTCGGCCGTTTGGCCGTGAAGAGTGCGAGCTGCGTCTGGCCGGTGACGGTCCCTGTGCGGTCCAAGTCCTCCCAACCCTGGAACGCGAGGAGTGCCTGGTCGGTGAGGTAGTCGTCCGAGCCGGTGACGTCGGAGCGGTCGAGGTACCCGAGCGCAGCCAGGCGGAGCTGCATGCCTCGAACGACGTACGCGTAGTTCTTCTCGCCCGTCACGGCTCGCCACTGCCCGGGCCGGACACCGAGCCGCGCGGTCGTCAGGAAGCGGCCCTCGGCGGCGACCGCGACCTCCTGCTGCTCGCCGAACGGCGCGAGGGTCGCAGCGAGCTGCCAGAGCCGCACGCGCTTCGTCTCTGCGGAGCCGGCTCCGAACGTGGATCGCGAGAAGCTCGCGAACCACGTCTCGGGCGTGCTGCGCAGCGAACGGAGCCGCGCCGTCTCGGGCAAAGCCGTTCGGATGCCTCTCCGACGCTCGACCGTCGTCGGTCCCTGCGTGAGCTCGCGGAGAGCGAGCTCCTGTGGCGTGATTCCCTTCGGCACGACGCGCTCGACACGGACGATCCACCCGTTCTTGACGAAGGCGACCTCGACCTTCTGCGGCTCGCGCACGTAGTAGGCGAGCGAGCGCGCCCGCGTGGGCGTCGCCACTGCGGCGCGCGGTGCCGACGACGACTGCAGGTCGACGGCGAGGAGCCCGGCGAACGCGAGCACGAGGACGACGAGCAGAACGCGCATCGGGGCGTTCCGGGTTCGCCGTGTCGCGCAAGATGCCTGCATGCGGACGCTGACGCTGCGCGAGCTGAACCGCGCGTTCCTCGCGCGCCAGCTCCTCCTGCGACGCCACCGGCTCTCCGTGACTCGGGCGGTCGAGCGCGTCGCAGCGGTGCAGGCGCAGTGGCCGCCGTCGCCGTACCTCGGGCTCTGGTCACGTGTCGACGGGTTCACTCCGGACCAGCTCGTGCGTGCGGTCAGTCGGCGGACCGTCGTGAAGGCGACCGTCATGCGGACGACGCTCCACGTCATCAGCGCCGCGGACTACCTCGCGTACGCGGGCATCTACCGGCGAAGCCGGATCCGAGAGCTCGAGCGGCAGCTGGCGGCGCTCGGCGAGGAGGCCGACTTCGCGGACGAGGGGGAGCGGCTGTCCGCCTTCGCAGCCGAGCGCCCGCGGACGCGACCGGAGCTCCTCGCCCTCCTCGACCGACCAAGGCTGCGAATCGAGGATCGCAGCCCCTGGCTCGCCTGGTACGGGCTCCACGCCCACGCTGGACTCGTATGCGGCCCCGAGTCCTCCGCCTGGCGCGCCCACACGGCGGGAGGCACGTACGTCCCGGCGCGAAACTGGCTCGGAGCGGATGGCGCGTCGGATGAAGCGGCCGCAGGTCATCTCGTCCGGCGTTACCTCGCGGGCTTCGGGCCGGCCTCGCGTGCCGACGTCGCGAAGTGGACGGGCATGGCCCGGAGCGTCGTCGACCGCGGGCTGGCGCAGCTCGAGCTGAGACGCTTCCATGACGAGCACGAGCGCGAGCTGTTCGATGTGCCGCGTGCTCCTCTCCCGCCGTCCGACACGCGCGTGCCCGTACGGCTCCTCCCGCGCTTCGACCTCTTCGTCCTCGGTCACGACGACCGGCGGCGCGCGCTCGCCGACGAGCACCGGGCAGCGGTGATCCAGGGAGGCGAGGTGTCGGCGACGTTCCTCGTCGACGGCTTCGTCGCCGGGACGTGGTCGTTCGAGCACGGCCGCGTGCTGACGAAGCCCTTCGAACCGCTGCCGCGCGTCTGGCGACGCGAGGTCGCCGACGAGGCGGCGCGGCTCGAGGCGTTCCTCGGCGCCCACGGGAAACCGTGATGTCGTGGCTGCGGAGCGACGAGCTCCGCGTCGGGCTCGGCTGCATGCGCTTGCCGTCGGACGACGAGGCGG
>DASTWH010000007.1:0-5625 GCA_035758735.1 Gaiellaceae bacterium | reverse complement strand
GGAGCGCGGGAGCACCTCCCACATCGAGACGTTGCCGATCACGCGGAACGAGGCGCGTCGCATGAGCGGGACGTTCTCGCGGATACGGTCGAAGACGATGATCGTGTCGTAGATCGAGTATCCGAGGACGGTCAGCACGGCGGCCACCGTGGCCGTCGTCACCTCTCGCCCCGTCAGCGCATAGATCCCGATGGTGATGATGACGTCGTGGGCGAGGGCGACGAGGACGCCCACCGAGTACTTCCATTGGAAGCGGATCGAGATGTAGGCGACGATCAGGAGAAGGCTGACGATGATCGCGAAGATCGCGTTGTTCGCGATCTGGCGCCCGAAGCTCTCGGAGACGTTCTTGGCACCGAAGGACGTCGCCTTGACCGTGTTCGCGAGATCCTGCTGCAACGCGTTCTGCTCGGCTGTGGTCAGGGATTCCGTCCGGATCTGGAAGTTCGTGTACTTGCCCTCCGTCGACGAGCCGCGGCCCTGGATGACGGCGCCGGCCTGCCCGATCCCGGCCGCCTCGCGCCGCACCTGCTCGAGCGAGGTCGGCTCCGGCGTGCGGAACGTCATCTGCGTTCCGCCCTTGAAGTCGATCCCGAGGTTGAGGCCGTTGATTCCGATCGCGAGGATCGAGAGCGCGACGACCGTTCCCGAGATCGCGAACCAGAGTCTCCGCCTTCCGATGTAGTCCCAGCGGAGCCAGCGCGGGATGCCCTGGCCGGTGGCGCCCATGAAGCGCGGGTTCTCGATCCAGCCGAAGCCCGCGAGCACGGCGAGGATCGCCCGCGTCGCGAGCACGGCCGTGAGCATCGACAGCACCGTGCCGATGAGGAGCATGAGCGCGAAGCCGCGGACGCTCGCGGTCGCGACGACGAAGAGCACGGTCGCCGTGATCGCGGTGACCACGTTCGCATCGATGATCGTGGCGAAGCCCTTGCGATACCCCTGCGCGATCGCGGCGCGAACCGATCGTCCGGCGCGCACCTCTTCCTTGATGCGCTCGAAGATGACGATGTTCGCGTCGGCCGCGACGCCGAACGTCAGGACGAGACCCGCGAACCCGGGCAGCGTGAGCGTGACGTTGAAGATGAGGATCGTCGCGTACAGGAACGCCGCGTAGATCGCGAGGCCGGCGACGGCCACCAGGCCGAGGAAGCGGTAGAAGAGGAGCAGGAAGAACGCGACGAGGATGAGCCCGGCGATCGCGGCCTTCCACGCCTCGCTGAGCGAGTCCTTGCCGAGGGTGGCCGAGATGTCCGTCCGGTCGAGCGTCTCGAACTTCACCGGCAGCGCTCCGGTCTGGAGCACGAGCGCGATCTCCTTCGCCTCCTGGAGCGAGTCGAGGCCCTGGATCTGGGCCCGGCCACCGCCGATGCCGCCGGACAGCGAGCCGTCGGTGAAGTCGATCTGCGGGAAGGTCTTGATCTCGCGGTCGAGGACGATCGCGAAGTGCTGCGGAGTGCCGCGGAGCTTGCCGCGGATCCACTCGTCGCGCGTGATCTTCTCGAACTTGTCCCCGCCCTTGTTGGTGAACTCCATCGACACGATCGGCCGGCCGCCGCCGCCCGGGCTCGTGTCGAAGTCCGCCCGCGTGCCCGAGAGCTTTAGATCCTCGCCGGTCATCTGCGGGACATCCGGCGGGTCGTACTTGAAGAGGTAGTACCACGGGCCGGCGGCGGGGTCGACGCCCGCGCCGTTGCCGCCCGGGCAGATGACTGCCCCCTCGCCGCAGGTCACGACGACCATCCCCTTGGGAACGGCGAAGAGCTCGCGGCCGGCAGGTAGCTCGCCGCCGACTTTCTTCAGCGCGGCCTCCTCCGAGGCGTACGGGCCCGAGACGACCCGCTTCGTCTTCGGGTTGACGATGTAGAAGGCATCCGAGCTGCCCGTGTCCTGGGATTGCACCTGCGCGAGGAGCGTGTACAGCGACGCCGTCTCGACCGGCTGGCCCTGGATCGAGATCGACGGGCCCACGAGCGACGTCTCGAGGTCGTAGAGCTCGAGCTGCGCCGTGGTCCCGATGATCTGCGCGGCGGCCTCGGGATCCTTGACGCCGGGAAGCTGGATGACGATCTGGTCGGAACCCTGCGTGTAGATCTGCGGCTCGGAGACACCGAGCTTGTCGACGCGGTTCCGCATGATGTCGACCGAGCGGTCGAGGTCGTCCTTCGTGAGGCTGCGATTCGCCGGCGGAACCGCCTGCAGCGTGACCTCGAGGCCTCCCTGCAGGTCGAGCCCGAGCGTCGGCTCCTTGTTGAGCGGCGACGCCGGGATCGCGAGCAGCGCCACGCCGATGAGCGCCGCAGCGAGCAGCCCGAGGACGAAGTAGGAGTTGCGCCTGCTCACCGTTGGCGGCTCAGGTTAGCGGCGGTGTCCCTCGGCAGCAGCATCGCCGACGCCTGTCCTAACCGCTTCTTCGCCGTCCGTAACGGCAGATTCATCGCCGTCCGCATTCGCCTCCAGGACGGGCCCATCGTCGGCGGCGTCCTCGTCGTCCGCGTCGTACTCCTCGTCCTCCGCGTCCTCCTCGTCCTCCTCTGGTGGAAGGACGGCCGCGATCCCGCGCCGCGTCATGTGCACGGTGAGGTTCGGTGCGAGCTCGACGACCACGTCGTCACCCTCGACCTGCGTGATCGTCCCGTAGATGCCACCGCTGGTGAGAATGTCGTCACCGATGCCGGCGTTGTCGATCATCGACTGCTGCTGGGCCTGACGCTGTCTCTGTGGGCGGATCATGAGGACGTACATCACGCCCAGCATCAGCGCCATGATGATCACGAATTGCACGGTTCCTCCTCCGGTGGGGCGGCGAGCCGGGCAAGGGCCTCTGCGCGAAACGCCGAGAATGCTCCTCGCTCGATCGCCGCGCGCGCACGCGCGGTCAAGTCGAGTACGAAACGCAGATTATGCAGGCTGAGCAGGCGTAATCCGAGAAGCTCGCGTTGCGTGACGAGGTGGCGGATGTACGCGCGAGTGAACCTCTCGCACGCCGGGCATGCGCAGTCGTCGTCGAGCGGTCTCGAATCGGTTCGATACGCCGCGTTGCGGAGGTTGAGCCGCCCACCCCACGTGAGCGCCGACCCGGTCCGCGCCGTACGGGTCGGAAGCACACAGTCGAACATGTCGATCCCGCGGGCGACGACCTCGAGCACGCCCTCGGGATCCCCGATGCCCATGAAGTAGCGAGGCTGCGCGGCCGGTAGTGCCGGTGCCGCCCAGGCGACGCACTCGAGCATCTCCTCCTTCGACTCGCCGACGGCGAGGCCGCCGAGTGCATAGCCGTCGAACGGGAGCGCCGCGATCTCGTCGATGGAGCGCCGGCGCAACTCGATGTCGGTGGCGCCCTGGGTGATCCCGAAGCGCAGCTGGCCGTCGGCCCGGGGCGTCTCGACCTGCCGCCGGGCCCAGCCGGTCGTCGTCGCGACGGCACGCTCGAGTTCACTCGCAGAAGCGCCAGCCGGAACGCAGACGTCGAGGCACATCGCGATGTCGGAGCCGAGCCGGCGCTGGATCTCCGCGACGCCCTCGGGCGTGAAGCGCGCGTTCGTCCCGTCGTAGACGGAGCGGAACGTCACGCCGTCCTCGTCGAGGGCGGCGATCGTGTCGCGCAGCGAGAACACCTGGAAGCCGCCCGAGTCGGTGAGGATCGGCCCCGCCCATCCCGAGAAGGCGTGGATGCCTCCGAGTTCTTCCACAGTCCTCTCGCCGGGTCGGAAGTGGAGGTGGTACGTGTTCGCGAGCACGACGTCGGCACCGAGCGCTCGCACCTCGTCCGGGTGCAGCGACTTGACCGTGCCCTTGGTCCCGACGGGCATGAACGCGGGTGTGCGGATCTCCCCGCGCGACGTGACGAGGACTCCGGCGCGCGCGGCTCCGTCGGTCGCGATGACGCGAAAGCTCACAGCACGAGCATCGCGTCGCCGAACGAGTAGAAGCGATAACGCTCGGCGATCGCGGTCCGGTAGAGCGCACGGGTCTCGTCGACTCCGGCGAAGGCCATGACGAGCGCGAGGAGTGTCGAACGAGGCAGGTGGAAGTTCGTCAGCAGCGCGTCGACGCGCTCGAAGACGAAGCCCGGCGTGATGAAGAGCTTCGTCCGCCCGACCAGGTCACCCGTGCGAACGACGGTCTCGAGCACGCGGACCGTCGTCGTCCCGACCGCGAGCACCCGGTCGGCCGAAGAGATCCGCCCCCACTCCGGCTCGGTGACGGCGTAACGCTCGCCGTGCACCTCGTGCTCCTCGACGACGGCCTCGGTGAGCGGCCGGAACGTGTCGAGCCCGACGTGCAAGGTCACCCTGGCCGGATCGAGGGCCTCGACGAGCTGCGCGGTGAAGTGCAGCCCGGCAGTCGGCGCCGCGGCTGAGCCGCGAACGGCGCCGTACACCGTCTGATACCGCTCCTCGTCGTCGAGCGGCTCGCGGATGTACGGAGGGAGCGGCGCCTCGCCGGCAGGCTCGCCTTCGAGGTCGATGGTCCAGCGACCCTCGCCGAGAGGCTCGACGAGCTGTACCGGGCCGAGGCGTTCACCGGCTCGTAGCCGCCGGGACGGGCGCGCGAGCGCCTCCCAACGGCCATTCCCGAGGCTCTCGACGAGCAGCACCTCGACCGCCGCCCCGGACGGGCGGCGAAGACGCAGCCGTGCCGGTACGACGCGTGTGTCGTTGACGACCACGAGCCGGTCCCCGACGACGTCCGGCAGGTCGGAGACGCTCATGTGCGCGACGTCATCCGTATCGCGTCGATAGACGAGCAGCCTCGACGAGTCGCGCGGCTCCACCGGTCGTTGCGCGACGAGCTCCGGCGGAAGGTCGTAGTCGAGGACGGAGGAGTCCATCCGGCGCGGAGAGTAGCCTCGCCCGCCATGGACGCCCTCGCCCTGGAGCGCGCGAAACAGCGAATCGCAGACGCCGCGGCCGGTCGTCCGACGCCCGGCGCGATCGAGGCGGCGCTCGAACGCTCACGCGACCAGATCGAGGGGCTCGCCGCGGCCGCCGCGGAGCTCGAAGCCTCGATACCGGCGCACGTCGGTCATGCGGTACGCGACGGCCTGCGCACCGAGGTCCTGCCCGTCGCGCGCCACATCGCGGAGATTCGCGGTCTGCTGAACCAGGCGATTCGGCGGCTGGAGAGACTCGAAGGCGACCTGCTCGCGGAGCGCCATGCCCGCGTCGACGACCTCGCGCTCCTCGTCGAGCTCGTCAGCTCCGGCTGGCATGGAGTCGACGCCCGGCTCCAGCGCCTCGAGGCAACACGCGGCAGCGCTGTTCCGACGGACGCTGAGGTCGAGGAGCTCGCCCGCACTGACGCCGCCGAGCGCGAGCTCGAGCACGCTGCCGCCGCCTAGCCGGCTGCTACAGAACGGGAGTCACGGGCAGGACGAGCCGGAAGCGGCTGCCCGCGCCGATTCTCGAGTCGAGCTCGATGCCGCCACCGAGCGCCACGGCGAGCTCCCGAGCAATGGGCAGCCCGAGGCCGGTCCCGTTCGCGTCCTCCGAGACGAAGGCCTCGAAGATGTGCGCCCGCTCCGCCGTGGGGACGCCGGGCCCGGTGTCGAGAACATCGACGGCAACCCTTCCGTTCGCCGCGGCGAGCTGGAGCTCGATCCGACCTCCGTCCGGCGTCCAG
>DASTWH010000430.1:0-6142 GCA_035758735.1 Gaiellaceae bacterium | reverse complement strand
CCGCCTCGTGCTCGCCCGAGACCACGATCTGACCCGGGCAGTTGTAGTTGGCCGGCCAGACACCGACGATGCGGCGGCAGAGCTTCTCGACCTCCTCGTCGGCGAGACCGAGGATCGCGGCCATTGCGCCGGGGCGTTGGCGCGCCGCTTCCGCCATAGCGAGCCCGCGCTCGCGAACGAGACCGATCGCAGTGCCGGTCTCGAGCGACCCGGCTGCAGCGAGCGCGGCGAACTCACCGACCGAGTGCCCGACGACGACGTCGGCTTCGAGCCCCCGCTCACGCATCGCCGCGAGGATGGCGAGGCTCGTTGCGACGAGCGCGGGTTGCTGCACCTCGGTGTCGACGAGCTGCTCGAGCGGCGTCGCGAAGCAGAGCTTCTCGAGGTCCAGCCCGGTCGCCTCCGACCCGATCTTGTAGACGTTGCGCGCGGCGGGAAAGGCCTCCGCGATCTCGCGCCCCATGCCCTCCTCGAGCGACCCCTGGCCGGGGAAGCAGAACGCGACTTTGCTCATCGGGCCCTCCCGTTCGTCCATTCGACGAGCGCGGATCCCCACGTGAGGCCTGCGCCCATCCCGGTCAGCAGCACCAGCGTCCCGTCCTTCAGCCGCCCGTCGGCACGCGCGTCGGCGAGCGCGAGCGGGATGGAGCCGGACGAGGTATTTCCGTATCTGTCGACGTTCACGATGATCTTCTCCGCGGGAATCCCGAGCTTAGCCGCCGCATAGTCGATGATCCGCTTGTTCGCCTGGTGCGGGACGTAGACGTCGATGTCGTCCACCGTCTTCCCGCACTCGGCGAGGATCTCGTTTGCCGATGAGACCATTACCCGCGTCGCAAACTTGAAGACCTCGCGACCGTTCATCTTCACGAACGAGTCCGGGTCCTCGAAGTGGCGCGATCCGGAGCCGGGGTACCAGAGGTACTCGCCCCCGCCTCCGTCGGCGCCGAGCTCGAACCCGATGAAGCCGCCGTGATCGACCGGCTCCATGACGACGGCACCCGCGCCGTCTCCGAAGAGCACGAGCGTCGAGCGATCCTCCCAGTCGAGGATCTTCGAGAGGACGTCCCCGCCGACCACGAGCGCCCGGCGCGAGAGCCCTGACGCAAGCATCCCGTACGCCTGGGCGATCGCGTACACGAAGCCCGTGCAGCCCGCGAGCAGGTCGTACGCGGCAGCTCGTGGCATTCCGAGTGTGTTCGCGAGCAGCGCCGACGACGTCGGGAACATCATGTCCGGCGTGACGGTCGCGCAAATGAGGAGGTCGATGTCCTCCGCTGCGACGCCGGCATCGTCGAGGGCAGCGCGAGCGGCAGGCAACGCGATGTCGGTCAGAGCCTCCTCCTTCGACGCGATACGGCGCTCACGAATCCCCGTCCGCTCGCGGATCCACTCATCCGAGGTCTCGACGATCTCGGCGAGCTCGGCGTTGGTGACGACCTTCGCCGGCACATGGACGCCGAGCCCCGTGATCCCGATACGCACGCCCTGCGCAGTGCCGATCACGCCTAACGCTCCACCGCGAACGTCAGCGTTCCGCGCGCGGCGAGGGCGTCGCCCACGTGAGCCGTCGCCTTCCCGCGTCCGATCGGCCCGCGGACCGTGTCGATCTCGCAGGCGAGCGTCAGGACGTCTCCCGGCTCCACGACCCGCTTGAAGCGGCAGTCGTCGATCCCGGCGAAGAACGCGATCTTTCCTCGGTTCTCCTCCTCCACGAGGACGGCGATCGCGCCAGTCTGGGCCATCGCCTCGACGATGAGCACACCCGGCATCACCGGCCGCTCCGGGAAATGACCGCGAAACCACCAGTCGTCCGCGTTGACGCTGCGTCGCGCGACCACGCGCGATCCCGGCTCGAGCTCGGTCACCTCGTCGATGAGGAGGAACGGGTCGCGATGGGGAAGGATCGACTCGATCACGTCCTTCCCGAAGGGCACGGCAGGCGGCTGCACGCGCCGAGTCTACTGGCCGGATCCGGAGCTACCCGGGCCGCACGCGCACCGCGGGAACGCTCACGTTTCCGGCTGCATCCCAGGCGACGACACGAACTCGCGTGGCAGGTCCGGTCCACGGAATGCGCACCTGGCCGGCCTTCGCGACCTCCCGCCGCAGCGACCGGCCACCGATCACGAAGGTCAGCACGGCGGGCTCGCTCACGTCGACCGTGAGCCGCTTCCCGGGCAGGATTCGCACGCGCGGCGCGGTCGTGTCGGAGACGAAGGGAACGCCGAACGAGACGACGCCGAGCTCCGTCGTGACCTCGACGACGGCCGCGTACTCGCCGTCGCGAAGCGCTCCGGCGGAGCGCGAACCGTCCCACGTGAAGCGCTGCGTCCCGGCCGGGAACGCACCGGAAAGCGGCGTTGCGACCCACTTTCCGTCCCGCTCGACGCGAACGACCACGCCGGCCTGAGCGGCAAGCGCGAAGGCCAGGGTGAGCCGGTCCTTGCGACCATCGGCGTTGGGTGAGAACGCCGACGGCGCGACGGTCACGAGACCCAGTGTCCGGTTCACGCGAAGGGGCACGACCTGCTGGACGGACGCGCCCGTTGCGGTCCGTGCGGTGATCACGACGCTGTACTCGCCGTCCGCCAGCGCCGCCCCGTCGATGGTCACCGTGTGCTCGCCGGCCTGCGTCCACACGCGGTCGACGACGGTCGCGACCAGTCCGCCGAGCGGATCAGCCACTTCGACCGTCACGTTCGCGGCAGCCGAGATCCGATATGTCAGCGTCGCCGTGTCGGCCTGACCGTCGCCGTTGGGGGTGATCGCCTCGGGCAGGGTCGCGGCGTTCTCGATCGCGAGCACGGCCGTGCCGCCACCCGTGCGGAGAATCCCCGTCGCCGGCCTCGCCGACCCGGCGGTGACGGTCCACCGATACGAGCCGGCCTGCGCGGTGCCGGAGTCCCACGTCCAGTCCACGCTCGTTCCCGTGCCCGATCCGCGCCCGACCTCGACGCCCGCCGCAGTGGTGATCGTCACGTCCCATGGCTGCGACTGGGACAGGCGCGCGCGAATCCGGATCGCGGAGCCCGCTGCGGCGGTCTTCGGCTCGAAGATCTTCAGGCCGCCGATCGCCCGCGCCGAGGCGGCGATCGCTCCAAGGCGTGCGTAGAGCGCGTTCCCGGGGCACTCCGTCGAGCCCGTGTCGCGGTGACCCGAGACGGCCTTCAGCTGAACGGGAGCCTCGGCGGCGTACTTCTCGCTCCCGCCGGACACGAAGGTCAGGGTCGAGGTGGGATCGACGTGCGCGAGGTCGAGCCTCCACGCGATGAGCCGCGCGATGGCGTCATGCGCTGCCTCCGAGGGCTTCGTGCTGCCGTACGTGCCGAGAAGGGCGATGCCGACGGAGCCCGTGTTGAACCCGAGCGCGTGTGCGCCGACGACATTCCGATCGACGCCTCCGAAGCGACCCTCGTAGATCGTCCCGAAGCGGTCGACGAGGAAGTTGTAACCGATGTCGTTCCAGCCGTTGGACTTCACGTGGAAGAGCTGGATGCCCCGCACGATCGCTGCGGCCTCGGAACGCGAGTAGTCGTTACGGCCGGCCGTGTGATGGACGATCGCGAACCGGAGCTCGGATGCGTAGGTCGGCGGCGCGCGCCGAATCGCCTCGTTCGCTCCCCAGTCGGCACGGGGCACGATCGGCGGTGCGCCGGGCGCCGAGAGCACGCGGAGCGGTACGCGACGCTCTGGGCTCCACACCAGGTGTGCGCGGACACGCGACACGTCGCCGATCGTCCGCGCTTCGATCCGGTCTGAGACGCCGGCCCACCACGGGTTGCCCAGACGCCAGCCGCGGCGGCGTTGCTCGCGCGACCCGAAGTCCGGCCCGTCCTCGTCCTCGGGGGCCGCCCGCTGCCAGGCGCTCCACGGACCCGCGACCGAACGCGTTCGGAACTCGACGTGCCCCGCGCCGCGCCACGACACGCCCGCGAGCGTGAACCGCGGCACCGTCCCGTCCGGAACGAACAGGCCGTGCCCGACCGACCGGAGGTCGATCGCGCTCGTCTCCGCCTGCTGCGCGGGGCCCGACAGGCTGGGCGTGACGAGCAGCGAGGCGAAGAGCGGGAGTGTGATCAGGAAGGCGCGGCGCACGGGACTCCAGGGTGGCCCGTCCGTCCTTCGCGGGCAAGTGCGGCGAACCTCCGCTGATAGAATCCTTACACCGGTGCCAGGCCGCTGTTTGCGGGGAATTCTTGCCCTCTCGCTCGTGTTCGGAGCGCTCGTGGCCGCGCCGGGCGTGCTCGCACAGAACGATCAGCCGCGCGTGCTCGCCGTCCATCTCGACAACGACATCAACCCGGTCACGCAGGAGTACGTCGAGAACGCCGTCGACCGGGCCGAGGACGACGGCTACGACGCGGTCGTGCTCGTGCTCGACACGCCGGGCGGGCTCGGGTCGTCGATGCGCGGCATCGTCAAGCGCTTCCTCGCCTCCAAGGTGCCGGTCGTCGTGTACGTCGCGCCGCCCGGCTCGTCTGCGGACTCGGCAGGGGCGGTCATCACGATGGCGTCCGACCTGGCCGCGATGGCGCCGCAGACGAACATCGGCTCGTCGACCCCGATCTCCCTGAACGGCGAGGACATCTCGAAGGACTTGCGGCGGAAGATCGTGAACGACGCGGCTGCCTACGTCGGGGAGCTCGCCCGTGAGCACGACCGCAACGTCGCCGCCGCGCGGCGGATGGTGACCGTCGCGTCGAACTACGGGGCCCGCGAGGCGGAGAGGATCGGCCTCGTCGAGGTCATCGCGCCGACGGTGCCCGCGTTGCTGGACGAGATCGACGGGATGAAGACGGTCCCCAAGGGTCTCGTCCTCGACACCGCAGGCGCGCAGATCGACGACGTCGAGATGAGCTTCTGGCAACGGGCGCGGGACTTTCTCGTCGACCCGAACCTCATCGCCCTGATGCTCTCGATCGGCCTCATCGGCATCGTCGTCGAGCTCTGGAACCCCGGGCTCATCTTCCCCGGGACGGTGGGTGCCATCTCGCTGATCCTCGGCCTCTACGGTCTCCAGGTGCTCCCCGTGTCGCTCGCGGGTCTCTTCCTCATGCTGCTCGCGGCATTCTTCTTCGTCGCGGAGGCGTTCATCCCATCGCACGGGGCCTTGACCCTCGCGGGAGCGGTGACGTTCGTCCTCGGCGCTCTCATGCTCTTCGATCCGGCCGGCGACGCGTACCAGGTGTCGCTTCCAGTCGCGCTCGCAATTGCAGGCACCCTCACCGTCCTTCTCGGCTTCGCGATCGTGAAGGTCGTCCGCGTGCGCAGGCTCCCACCGGCGGTCGGCACCTCCCACATCGTCGGCGACGAGGGCGTGGTCCGTCGTAACGGCATGGTGTTCGTCAACGGCGAGCTCTGGCGCGCCCACACCGCCGACGGGTCCGCGCTCGTCCCGGGGGAGCGCGTCCGCGTCGAGGGTATCGAGGAGGGCTTGCGGTTGCTCGTAGGATCCACAACACACTCGACGGAGGAGGAGCACATCGCATGAGCGTGGCCCTGATCGCATTCGCAGTCGTCGTCGCGATTCTCCTGCTTCTCCTGTTCCTGGCGGTCAAGATCACGCGCGAGTACGAGCGAGGCGTGATCTTCCGCTTCGGCCGCCTGCTCGAGATCCCGAAGGGCCCGGGGATCTTCCTCATCATCCCCTTCGTCGACCAGATGGTCCGCGTCGATCTCCGCACGGTCACCCTGAACGTGCCGCCGCAGGAAGTCATCACGAAGGACAACGTCCCCGTCCGGGTCAACGCCGTCGCCTACTTCCGGATCGTCGAGCCGAACGCGGCGATCACGCAGGTCGAGAACTACATGGTCGCGACGTCGCAGATCTCCCAGACGACTCTGCGCTCCGTCCTCGGACAGCACGTCCTCGACGAGCTCCTCTCCGAGCGCGACAAGATCAACGTGATCCTGCAGAACATCATCGACGAAGCCACGTCGCCCTGGGGCATCAAGGTCTCGGTCGTCGAGGTGAAGGACGTCGAGATCCCCGCCGGGATGCAGCGGGCGATGGCGCGGCAGGCGGAGGCCGAGCGCGAGCGGCGCGCCAAGGTGATCGCCGCCGAAGGCGAGTTCCAGGCCTCCGAACGCCTGAAGGATGCGGCGAACGTCATGGCGGAGGCGCCCGTCGCGCTCCAGC
>DASTWH010000401.1:0-16236 GCA_035758735.1 Gaiellaceae bacterium | reverse complement strand
CCTCGGCGATCCCGCTGAGCGGAAGGCGGAAGGCCTCGAGTGCATCCGAGGTCGCCTCGGGGAGCACCGCCGAGTGCGCGTCGAGGCCGGTTCGGAGAAGACGGCCCAGCGCGTAGGCGAACTCCGTCGTCTCGGAGCCCGAGAACGCAGTGACGATCGAGCCGCCCGCTTCGCGGAGCATCGACTCCGCCTCGTCGAGCGCCTCGTCCCACGCGATCTCCTCGAGCCCCTTGCGGCCCCGACGGAGCGGCGTCGTGATCCGGTCCTCGGCACGGAGGTGCGGGTACGAGAAGCGGCCCTTGTCGCAGAGCCAGCCCCGGTCGACCTCGGGGTGGTTCCGCGAGAGGATGCGCGTGACCTTGCCCTCGCGGATCGTCGCCGAGGTGTTGCAGCCGACGGCGCAGCTCGTGCAGACGGTCGGGACGTTCTGGATGTCCCAGGGGCGGGCGTCGAAGCGGTAGAGCGTCGAGGTCAGCGCGCCGACCGGGCAGAGCTCGACCACGTTGCCGGAGAACGGCGAGCGGTAGGGCTCGTCCTCGAAGGTCGCGATCTCCGTGTGCGCGCCGCGATTGCGCGCGATGAGCTGGCCGTCCTCGGCAACGTCCTCCGAGAAGCGCGTGCACCGGTAGCAGAGGATGCAGCGCTCGCGGTCGAGCGCGATGAGCGGCGACACCGGGATCGGCTTGTCGAACGTGTGCTTCTGGAACGTCATGCGCGTGTTGCCCGGGCCGTGGCGGAACGTGAGGTCCTGCAGCGGGCACTCGCCGCCCTTGTCGCAGACCGGGCAGTCGAGCGGGTGGTTGACGAGGATGAACTCGAGTGTCGCCTCCTGACCTTCGGCGGCCTTGGCGGACGTCGCACTTGTCTTGATCACCATGTCCGGTGCGACGGTGAGCGTGCACGCGGCCTGGAGCTTCGGGATTCCCTCGATCTCGACGAGGCACATGCGGCATGCCCCGACGGGCGGTCCGAGCCGCGGCTCGTAGCAGAAGACGGGGATCTCGATTCCTGCGACCTGGGCGGCCTCGACGAGCCCGGTTCCCTTCGGCACCTCGACCTGCCGGTCGTCGACGGTGACCGAGACGAGCTCAGACATGGGCGGGCTCGTGGCCGTGGTGCGCGTGCAGCTCGGACGGCGCGAGGATGCCCTCGAGAGAGGACTCGCCGTCGAACGGGCAGCGGCCGAGGTCGATGTGGGCCTGGTACTCGTCGCGGAACTTGTCGACGTAGCTGAGCACGGCGATCGCGTCCGAGTCGCCGAGCGGGCAGAGGCACTTGCCCATGATCCGGTCGCACACCGAGAGGAGCAGGTCGAGATCCGCCTGCGACCCGCGGCCGTCCTCGATCTTCTGGAGGATCTGGGTCACCCACTTCGTCCCGACGCGGCACGGCGTGCACTTCCCGCACGACTCGTGCTCGTAGAACTGCGACACGCGGATCCCGAGCTGCACCATGCAGCAGCGGTCGTCGATGACGATGACGCCGGCGGACCCGATCGACGAGCCTGCCTCGACGAGCGAGGTGAAGTCCATCTTCGTGTCGATGTCCGCGGAGGTGAGGACCGAGGTCGAGGACCCGCCGGGGATGACGGCCTTCAGCTCGCGCCCCGCCGGGACGCCGCCGCCGACGTCGTAGATCAGCTCACGCATCGAGATCCCATGGGGCAGCTCGTAGTTCCCGGGGCTCACGACGTCGCCCGAGAGCGAGAACACGCGCGTCCCGGACGAGTTCTCGACGCCGAGCTTCGCGTACTCGGCTCCGCCCATCTCGAACACCGGCGTCACCGTCGTGATCGACTCGACGTTGTTCACCGCCGTCGGCGCCGCGTACAGCCCCGCGATCGCCGGGAACGGCGGCTTCGTCCGCGGCTGGCCGCGCTTGCCCTCGAGGGACTCGAGGAGCGCCGTCTCCTCGCCGCAGATGTACGCGCCCGCGCCACGGTGGAGGACCACCGTGACCCCGCCGAGGAGATCGGCCTTGCGAATGGCCTCGAGCGAGTCGCGCAGCACCTCGAACTCGCGCTCGTACTCGCCGCGGATGTAGATGAAGACGTGGTGCGACTCGATCCCGTGGGCCGCGATGAGGCAGCCTTCGAGGAAGCGGAACGGGACGCGGAGCATGATCTCCCGGTCCTTGAACGTCCCGGGCTCGGACTCGTCGGCGTTGACGACGAGATAGTGCGGCTTGGGGAGCTGGTCGGGCTTCGGCACGAACGACCACTTGCGCCCGGTCGGGAAGAACGCGCCGCCGCGGCCGCGGAGGCCGGAGGCGTCGAGCTCGGCGATGACGGCGTCCGGAGCCATCGCCCGCGCCTTCCGTAGCGCCCGGAATCCGCCGGCCTTCTCGTACTCGATGATGTCGAGGACGGCGCCGCCGTCGGTCGTGCCGGCGAAGACGATGCTCGGGTACTCAGGCACCGCGCAGCTCCTCGACGATCCCCGGGACGTCCTCGGCTTGCACGCGGAGCCGGTGCCGGTTGTTGACCGCGACGACGGTCGCCCACCCGCAGCCGCCGAGACACTCGATCGTTCCGAGCGTGAACGCTCCGTCGTCGGTCGTCGAGCCGGCCGAGACCCCGAGCTCGCGCTCGAAGGCCTCGACGACCTGCTGCGCTCCAGCGAGCCCGCAGGAGACGTTCGTGCACACCTCGACGTGCGTCCTGCCGACGGGCTCGAGGTAGTACTGGTCGTAGAAGGATGCGATCGAGAGGCAGTACGCGGGCGTGAGGTCGAGTGCGTCGGCGACCTCGCGGATCGCGTCCGGGGAGAGCCAGCCGCCGTTCTCGGCCTGCGCGACCTGCAGCGCCGGCATCACCGCGGAGAGCGGATCCGGGTACCGCTTCTTCAGCTTCTGCACCTCGGAGGCGACGCTCATCTGTCCGCGTCTCCCATGACCGGGTCGAGAGAGCCGCCCGCCGCGATGAGGTCGGCGATGAGCAGCCCTTGCACGATCGTCGCGGTCGCCTGCAGCGCGGCGAAGCTCGGTGCGCGGAACTTCACGCGCCAGGGACGCGCGCCGCCGTCCGAGACGAGGTAGCAGCCGGCCTCCCCGCGCGGCGACTCGATCGCGACGTAGACCTCTCCCTCGGGGACCGTGAATCCCTCGGTGACGATCTTGAAGTGGTGGATGAGCGACTCCATCGACGTGTGCAGCTCGTGCCGGGGCGGAAGCACGACCTTGCGGTCGTCGGCGATCCAGGGCATGCCCTCGGTCGCCTCGAGCCGATCGAGGCACTGGTCGACGATCCGTACCGACTCGCGCATCTCGTCCATGTGGACGCGGTAGCGGTCGTAGACGTCGCCGCCGCCGTACACGGGGACCCCGAACTCGACCTCGTCGTACGCGAGATAGGGCAGGTCACGCCGAAGGTCCCAGTCGACCCCGGTCGAGCGCAGCATCGGCCCGGACTGCGCGAGGGCGAGCGCGTCGTCGGCGGACAGGAGCCCGACGCCCTTCGTGCGTTCGAGCCAGATGGCGTTGCGGTCGAGGATCGCCTCGTACTCGTCGACCGACTTCGGCATCTGCTCGCAGAACTTCCGGGTCTCGCCGACGAACCCGGGCGGCAGGTCCTCCGCGATGCCGCCGACCTGCACGTAGCGGGTGTGCATGCGCGTCCCACCCGCCATCTCGAACAGGTCGAGGATCGCATCTCGGTCGTCGAAGCAGTACCAGAAGAGCGAGATCGCCCCGAGCTCGAGGGCGGACGTGCCGAGCCAGACGAGGTGCGAGTGGATCCGGTTCAGCTCGGCGAGCGCCATTCGCGCCCACACCGCGCGGCGCGGGACCTCGATCCCGAGGAGCTTCTCGATGGCGAGCACGTACAGGAGCTCGTTTGCGTGGAAGGAGACGTAGTCGATCCGCGGCGCGTACGTGACCGACTTCCACCACGACTTGTGCTCCATGTTCTTCTCGAAGCCCGTGTGCAGGTAGCCGATGACGGCCCGGATGCCGGCGACGGTCTCGCCGTCCAGGTCGACGACGAGCCGGAGGACCCCGTGTGTCGAGGGGTGGTTCGGCCCGAAGTTGACGCGCAGGATGTCCTCGAGCCGGTGCTTCTCCGGGTCGACCTCGAGGATCGTCGGCACCGGGCTCGGGATCCGCGTCCCCTCGTAGATCTTGGTGCTCGGGAGGACTGTCATCAGTCCTCGTCCGAGAAGCGCACGGGCTCGCCGCCCAGTGGGTAGTCCTTGCGGAGCGGGTGCCCCTCCCAGTCCTCGGGCATGAGGATCCGGACGAGGTTGTCGTGGCCCTCGAAGTGGATGCCGAACATGTCCCACGCCTCGCGCTCGAACCAGTCGGCGGCGGGCCAGACGGGAAGGACGCTCGCGAGGGGCTCGCCGTCGTCGAGCCAGACCTGGACGCGCACCCGCACGGGATCGTCGGAAAGGCGCAGCAGGTGGTACGAGACCGAGAAGCGTTTCGGCTTCGGATCGGGCACGCGCGCGAGCCCGCGCGAGCCCGGGTCGTTGAGGTCCCGTCCGGACGCGGTCCCGATGTAGCCCGCGACTTCCTCCTCGCCCCAGCCGAGGTAGTCCGATGCGGCGATGTCGGCGAGGAAGTTGAAGCCGTGGTCGTCGCGGAGCACCGTGCACGCCTCGACGAGACGCGCGGGATCGACGACGAGCGTCACCTCGCCGAGCGCCTCGCGGGTCTCGACGACGCCCGGGACGCCCACGTACTCGCTCACTCCGCCACTCCGCGGATCGAGTAGGCGGGGGGCACGCCGCCGCGGATCTTCTCGTGGAGCCGGATGATGCCCTCCATCAGCGCCTCCGGGCGAGGTGGGCAGCCCGGCACGTGGATGTCGACCGGGACGATCTTGTCGACGCCCTGGAGGATCGTGTAGTTGTTGAACATTCCGCCCGAGCTCGCGCACGCGCCCATGGCGATGACCCACTTCGGCTCGAGCATCTGGTCGTACACCTGACGCAGAGGCGCGGCCATCTTGTGCGTGACCCGGCCGGAGACGATGAGCAGGTCGGCCTGACGCGGCGACGACGAGAACCGCTCCATCCCGAAGCGCGCGATGTCGTAGCGCGACGAGACGATCGACATCATCTCGATGGCGCAGCACGCGAGGCCGAACGTGTCCGGCCACATCGCCTTGGTCTGCGCCCACGCGACCGCCTTCTCGATGGTCGTGAGGAGGAGAGCGTCCTCGATCTCCTGGACCTCGCGCTCGAAGACGCCGGGCCCGTGATCGGGCATGAGGACGCGCTCCGACTGCAGTCCTGCCTTCGCGAGGGGGCGGTCGCTCACGACCGGCAACTCTCTCTTCAGTGCCAATTGAGAGCTCCCTTCCGCCAGACGTAGACGTAGGCGACGCCGAGGATCGCGACGAAGACGAGGAACTCGCCGATCCCGAACCAACCGAGCGCGTCGAGTTGAACGGCGAGCGGGTAGAGGTAGACGATCTCGATGTCGAAGAGGATGAACAGGATCGCCGTCAGGTAGAAGCTGACGGTGAAGCGGCGCTCACGGCTGGGAGCGCCCTCGGACACGCCCGACTCGAAGGGCAGCATGCGCTGCTTGGTGCGGGACGTCGGGCGACGCGGGACGACGAACGACGCAGCGATCATCGTCGCCGGGATGGCTGCCGCGAAGATTGCGTAGAACAGGAACGGCAGCCAGTTCGAGAGCACGGATCCCCCCGGACGTCGGGACTGGGGCCGAGCCTAGCACTCCCCCTTCGGGCGCACGAAGGGTTCGGGAAACCCGCTCAGAATGAGCGATACGAGTGTCACAAACTCGCTGCAGGAGCCCGCGACCCCGTCCGCTACCATGAGTTCGTGGCAACCGTCGAGCACCCCACCGACACCCTCATCTCGCTGACTCCCGTCGCCGCGGCGAAGATCAAGGAGCTCATGGCGGAGGAGGACGACGCCGAGACCCTCGTCCTGCGCGTCGCGATCCAGGGTGGCGGCTGCTCCGGCTTCCAGTACGGCCTCGGCTTCGACTCGGGCGCCGCCGAGGGCGACTTCGAGCTCTCGCTCGAGGGCATCCCGGTCGTCGTCGACCCGTTCTCTGCGCCGTATCTCCAGGGCACGACCATCGACTTCCTGAACTCGATCCAGGAGTCGGGCTTCAAGATCGACAACCCGAACGCCGTCTCCTCGTGCGGCTGCGGCCACTCCTTCCAGGTGGAGGAGGGCGAGGAGCTGCCCGAGGGCACCCACGTAGGTGGCTGCGGCGACGGCTGCTCGCACTAACGCGACGCTTCCTCTTGAGTTCGTCCTGACGCTGTCGTAGGCTCCCGGCCGTCAACGGACGGGAGGACACGTGAGGACTCTCTACTGGGCGTGGTCGATGATCCTCACCGCCGCGATCGTCGTGCAGATCGGGCTGGCGGGGTACGGGGCGTTCTACGCCGCGAACAAGCTCGACGCGGAAGGCGCGACGATCGACGACGACACCTTCATGGACGGCTTCGGGCTCCACGCCGGCTTCGGCTACCTCGTGATCCTCCTCGGCCTCGTCTTCATGATCATCGGGCTTGCGGCCGGGATCGGGAAGTGGCGCCTCGGGCGCCATGGCCTGCTCTTCCTGCTGCTCTTCATCCAGCTCTGGCTCGCCTGGATCGGGTTCGAGCTGCCGTTCCCGATCGGGTTCCTGCATCCGATCAACGCGATGCTGATCCTCGCGCTGTCGAGCTGGATCTCGTGGGACGAGTGGCAGCGGCGGAGGGCCGGCACGGGGGCGGCTGCGCCTCCACCCGAAGCCGCCGCCGCGTAGGGCGCCCGCCTACTCGGGGGCGTTCCCCGTGTCGCCGCCGACAAGAAACGGTGTGCTCACGCCCGCGTACGCCACGTGCATGGTCAGGCCCTGCGACGCATGGGTCAGGTTGTGGCAGTGGTCCATCCAGAGCCCTGGGTTGTCGGCGCGGAACGCGACGACGTAGCTCTCCCCCTTCTGCACGTCGAGTGTGTCCGACCACCACGGACTGCCGGTCGACGGCTGGCCGTCGCGGCTGAGCACGAGGAGGTGGTGCCCGTGCAGGTGCATGGGGTGCGTCCCGTTGGAGTCGTTCGTGATCGTGACCTCGACGAGGTCACCGTCCTCCACGACGAAGACCGGGACGTCGGGATAGATGCCCCCGTTGATCGCCCATTGCAGCCCCGGTGAGCCGTCGAAGAAGCCGGGCTTCCGGGTGATCGTCATCTCGAAGCGGCGATCGAACGCCGAGCTCGCGTCGAACGGTGTCGGGGCCGGCGTGCCGTAGGTCAGCGGGTCGAACGTCGTCGTCGGTGTCACCTCGGCCGGTCGCGGTCCGCGGCTCGGGCCGAACCCGATTGCGGTCTCCGTGCCCTCGATGCCGACGCGAACACCGTTCGGCGGCTGCACGTAGCCGACGTCGATGCGGCCTCCCGCGGCGACGGGGAGCGCGACGTTCTCGAGCTCCCCCGGCTCGTGGAGGTCGGTGCCGTCGAGGGCGAGGACACGGAAGCGCGTTCCCGAGACCGTGAACGTCTGCTCGAAGCTGTCCGTGTTGACGAGTCGCAGCCGAACCTGCGTGCCGACGGCGACCTTGTGCCGTCCCCCGCCGTCGTCGCCGTCGAGCGTCGCGATGCCGTCGAACGTGTGCGCGGCGAGCACGAGATCCAGGCCGGTCCGCTCACCGCGCGGTTCGATGACGATCACGCCGAAGAGCCCGCGGCGAACCTCCTTGGAGGAGACCTGGTGCGTGTGGTACCAGAACGTGCCGACCTGCTCGGCGCGGAAGCGGTACGTGTAGCTCCCGCCGGGAAGGACAGCGTCCTGGGTGACGCCCGCGACGCCGTCCTCGGCGTTCGGCACGTCGATCCCGTGCCAGTGGATCGTGACACCGTCCTCGACGTCGGCGTTGCGGAGGACGACCTCGACGAGATCTCCCTGGTGCACCCGTAGCTCAGGCCCGGGTGACGTCCCGTCGAACGTCAGCGCGTGTACGAGTCGGCCCGACGACAGCCGGATGTCGGCCGCGCGCGCCGTCAGCTCGAAGCGGGCCTCGGGCGTGCCGTCGCTCGGCCCCTTCAGGTCGGCGACGCTGGTGCCGGTGCCGGCGTGACCCTCGTGGTCGGGCGGCTTGGGCCCGCCCCCGTACTCGTGGGTGCCGTACGCCATGACGTTGTACGTGTCGGGCAGTCGGCTGTTCCACCACATCTTCCCGAGGACGGCCACGACAGCGACGAGAGCGGCGACGACCGCGGCGACCGCGATCCGGCCGATGAGACCCTTGGACACGTCGTGATGGTCTCACGCCGCGGCCTCCAGAGCCGGTCGTAGCATGACGCCCCATGGCCGACCTCCGCGTCGCGATCGTGGGCTCCGGCCCCGCTGCCTTCTACGCGGCCGGCGCGCTGTTGGCCAGCGAGGACCCGTCCGTCGAGGTCGACATGATCGAGCGCCTGCCGACGCCGTGGGGGCTCGTCCGGCTCGGTGTCGCGCCCGACCATCCGCAGCTCAAGACGGTCTCGCGCGCGTTCGAGAAGATCTCGGCGCGCCCCGGCTTCCGTTTCCTCGGGAACGTCGAGGTCGGCCGCGACGTCAGCCACGACGAGCTGAGAGCGCTCTACGACGCGGTGCTCTACGCAGTCGGCTCGCAGACCGATCGCCGCCTCGGGATTCCGGGAGAGGACCTCCCGGGCTCGTGGGCCGCGACCGAGCTCGTCGCCTGGTACAACGGCCACCCCGACTTCCAACACCTCGACTTCGACCTCGCGCAGGAGCGTGCCGTCGTCGTCGGGAACGGGAACGTCGCGCTCGACGTCGCCCGGATGCTCGCGCTCACTGTCGAGGAGCTCGCGCCGACCGACACGACGGACGCGGCGATCGAGGCGATCCTCGGCTCGGGGATCCGGGAGATCGTCGTCCTCGGGCGCCGCGGCCCCGTCCAGGCGGCCTGGACGTCGACGGAGCTCGGAGAGCTCGGTGACCTCGCGGGCGCGGACGTCGTCGTCGATCCGGCCGAGCTCGAGTTGGATCCCGCGAGCGAGGCGGAGCTCGAAGCCGCCTCGAACGTCGTCCAGCGGAACATGGACATCCTCCGCGAGTTCGCCGGACGTGAGCAGACCGGCAAGCCCAAGGTCGTGCGCCTGCGATTCCGCGTGTCGCCGGTGGGGATCCTCGGGGACGAACGGGTCGAAGCCGTCGAGGTCGCGCGGAACCTCCTCGAGCCCGACGAGCGCGGAAGCGTGCGCGCGGTCGCCACCGACGAGCGCGAAGTGATCCCCTGCGGGATCGTCTTCCGCAGCGTCGGCTACCGCGGAGTCGGGCTTCCGGGTGTCCCCTACGACGAGCGGAGCGGCACGATCCCGAACGAGGGCGGCCGCGTCCTGCGCGAGGATGCCGCTCCGGTCGCAGGCGTCTACTGCGCGGGTTGGATCAAGCGCGGCCCCACCGGGGTCATCGGGACGAACAAGAAGGACGCGACGGACACCGTCGAGCACCTCCTCGAGGATGCTCGTGCGGGTCGACTCCCTCCACGTTCCGGCGAGTCGATCGACGCCCTGCTTGCCGGTCGAGGCGTCGACGTCGTCACCTACTCGGGCTGGGAGGCGATCGACGTGCTCGAGCGCTCGCGGGGTGAGCCCCTGGGCAGGCCGCGTGTCAAGCTCTCCAGCTGGGACGAGCTGCTCGACGCCGGGCGCTCAGCCTGAGAGCACGTCGAGCGTTCGGTCGACGTCCGCGGTCGTGTTGTAGACGTGCCACGAGGTGCGGAGCCGCCCGCCGCGCACGGCCGCACGAATCCCCGCGCGCTCGAGCTTGTCGGCCGCTCCCTCGACGTCGCAGAACACGATCGCGGAGTCGCCCGGGTCGAGATCGAGCCCGGCTCGGAACCGGTTCGCGAGCTCGACGTCGTGCTCGTGGATCCGATCGATGCCGATCTGCTCCAGCACGCCCAACGATTGCGCTCCCGCGATCCATGAGTGCCAGGCCGGTGACGTGTCCAGGCGCCGCGCCGACGATGCCAGCCGGAGTGGAGGTCCGAAGTAGGTCTCGAACGGCACCTCGCCCGCGTACCAACCGGCGGAGATCGGCGTCATGCGCTCGAGCAGTGACGGCTGTACGGTCATGTACGCGGTTCCGCGCAGGGTGAGCAGCCACTTGTATCCGGCCGCGACCACGATGTCGAAGCGGCCGGCATCGAGCGGGAGCCACCCGACCGCCTGCGTGGCGTCGACCAGAGTGAGGGCACCGTGGACAGCCGCAGCGGCGGCGAGCGCGTCGAGGTCGATGACCTCGCCGGTCGCCATCTGCACGGCACTGCAGACGACGACGTCGGTCTCGTCATCGATTGAGTCGACGAGCTCGCCGGTCGCCACGAAGCGGACGCTGACTCCACGCTCGGCCTGGGCGAGGAAGGGGAAGAACGCCGACGTGAACTCGACGTCCGGCGTGAGGACTCGCGAGCCATCCGGAACGGACGCCGCGACGAGCCCGACGAGGCTGGACACGTTCGCGGCGACCGCGACCTGCTCGGGCGCGACCCCGGCGAGGCGTCCGAATGTCGCGCGCGCCGTGTCCGTCTCCGCTTGCCAGTGCTCCCAACTCGTCCGTCCCGTGTGCCACTCGTCCAGGGCGTCCTGAAGCGCGTCCCACGCCGGCGCCGGTGGCAGTCCGTACGACGCCGTGTTCAGGTACGTGCCGGCCGGGCTCCACAGCGCCTGCGCCTCGGCCACCTCCATCGAGGCAGTCTGACGGGGCTAGACTCGCCGCGAATGGCCGAAGCTGTCGAAAAGCGGGAGCTCTGGGGAATGGAGACGGAGAAGGCGATCGGGAATTTCCCGGTCTCCGGCGAGCCGATCCCGACGCCGGTCGCACGTTGGCTCGGCCGGATCAAGGCCGCCGCAGCGCGCGCGAACGCGGATCTCGACCTTCTCGACCGCGACCGTGCCGAGCGCATCGCCTCCGCCGGAGATCGCATCGCGTCGGGCGAGTTCGACGACCAGTTCCCGATCGACGTGTTCCAGACGGGCTCGGGGACGAGCTCGAACATGAACGCCAACGAGGTGATCGCCACACTCGCCGGCGAGGACGTCCACGCCAACGACCACGTGAACATGGGGCAGTCCTCGAACGACGTCTTCCCCTCGGCGGTGCACCTGGCCGCACTCGGCGAGCTGGCCAACGATCTCCTGCCGGCACTCGAAGCGCTCGCCTCGTCTCTCGAGCGCAAGGCGAGCGAGTTCGACGACATCGTGAAGTCGGGGCGAACGCACCTGATGGACGCCGTGCCGATCACGCTGGGCCAGGAGTTCTCGGGCTACGCCGCACAGGTCAGACAGGGAATCGCGCGGGTGGAGGACGCGATGCCGCGGCTGGGCCAGATCCCGCTCGGCGGAACAGCGACGGGGACTGGCCTGAACACGCATCCCGAGTTCGCCGCGCGCGTGCGTGAGTATCTCGTGAGCGAGACAGGCCTCACGATCGCGGCGCCAGCCGACCACTTCGAGGCGCAGGCGGCGCGCGACGGGCTCGTCGAGGCGTCCGGAGCGCTCAAGGTCGTCGCCGTCTCGCTGACGAAGATCGCGAACGACCTGCGACTCATGGGCTCCGGCCCGCGAGCGGGCCTCTCGGAGCTCTTCCTCCCCGAGCTTCAGAAGGGCAGCTCGATCATGCCGGGGAAGGTGAACCCGGTCATCCCCGAGGTCGTGACTCAGGTCGCGGCCCAGGTGATCGGCAACGACACCGCTATCACCGTCGGCGGCATGGGAGGGCACTTCGAGCTCAACGTCTACATCCCCCTCATGGCGCGGAACCTGCTCGGCTCGATCGGGCTGCTCGCGGCCGCGTCGCGGCTGCTCTCGGAGAAGTGCGTCGACGGGATCGAGGCCAATCGCGAGCGGAACGAGCAGTACGCGGAGAGCACGCTCGCGGCTGCGACCGCCCTCAACCCCTACATCGGCTACGACAAGGCGACCGAGATCGTGAAGGAGGCGACGGCGTCCGGCCGTCCGCTGCGCGACGTCGCGCGTGAAAAAGGCGTGGACGAAGCGGTCCTCGACGAGGCGCTCGACTACCATGCAATGGCGAAGCCGCACGACTGACATCGGGGTTTTGCGTTCTCCTGTTTGGGGGTAGGCTGAGCCCGGTCACCGGGTGGGCCGGTGACATGACACAGGGGAGTGCATTGTGCGAAAGCTCTTGACGCTTCTGGCCGCGCTCGCGGCGATCGCCTCAGTCGCCGTCGTGCCCGCAGGTGCGATTACGAACGGAACGCCCGACGGTGAAGGGCATCCGTACGTCGGTCTGATGGTGGCGAAGAACGCCGCGGGCGTACCGCTCTGGCGGTGTTCGGGCACGCTGATGTCGGAGACGATCTTCATGGTCGCCGGACACTGCACGGAGGCGCCCGCCGCGTCGGCCGTGATCTGGTTCTCGTCGGGCTCGCCGAGCGGGATTCCGCTCGGGACCGGCTATCCGGCAGCGGGCGCGAACCCATGCGCCGGGATTAGCGGCTACCCGTGCACCGGTGACGCGACGAGCAGCGCGATCTACACGCATCCGCAGTACAACTCGGCCACGTTCTTCCTGCACGACCTCGGCATCGTCAGGCTCTCGAGCTCGGTGACCGGGAAGGGCTTCGGCGCTCTCCCGACCCTGGGCGCGGTCAGCCGGCTCGGGAAGCACGGGTCGATCACGTCCGTCGGGTACGGCCTGCAGAAGAGCTTCCCCGACGCGGCCTCGCAGAACGACCGCGCAGTGCGGATCCGCATGGTCGCCCATCCGCGCATCAAGTCCGTCGACACCGGCTTCGTCGGAGACTTCGCCTTCGAGACGTCCTCCGACGCCGCAAGAGGCGGAACGTGCTTCGGCGATTCGGGCGGGCCGAACTTCCTCGGCGACTCCAATGTCGTCGGCGGGGTCACGTCGTTCGGGACGACCGACACGTGCAAGGGGCACAACGGCGCGTACCGCGTGGATCAGCCGGACGATCTCGCGTGGCTCGCAACCTTCGGGCTCGGGACCTCGTAGACGTAAGTAAGGCAGGAGAACCACCGAGAAGGGCCGCCTTTCGCGCGGCCCTTCTTCTTCATTCAGCGCGTATATACGACGACGAGCTTGTCGGTGGCCGACTCGGCGCCCCAGACTTCGCCCCGACGGCCAAGCAGCTGCCGGATGGCGGCGTTCGAGCTCGGCAACGGGAGCTGCGTGAACCTCGTCGAAGCGGGATCGAAGCGCCATAACGCGTTCGCGCCGAAGTCGGTGAGCCACACCTTGTCGCGCTCGTCGACGTAGACGGCGTAGATCATCGGGCCGTTCCCGGGCACGCGCCACTCGCGCCACCTCTTCGCACTCGGGTCGTACATGCCGACCTTCCCCGCATTCCACTCGCTGATCCAGACTCGGCCGCGCGAGTCGGACCACGCGCGCCGGGCGCCCTGGCCCGAGGTCGGTGGGAGTAGCACCGCGGCCTGGCCGGTCCGAACGTCGATGCGACCGAGATACGAACCGGCGAGCGACGCGTAGTAGACGCCTCCGGAGGGCGTCGTCGTGATCCCGTACGGCCCCTCCCCGCGCGGCGCCCGGAAGACCCGAACCTTCCCGACCCTCGGATCCAGGCGGCCGTAGATCCCGCTCTGCCCCGTGAACCACAGGACGCCCTTCTTGTCGAACGTGGCGGTGTTGAGGTTCGTGTAGCCGGCGCTCGCCGGAAGCGGGAACCGGCGGACCCTCCGTGTGCGTGGGTCGACCCGCACGATGGCATTCAAGCCGCCGTCCGTGATCCACGGTGCCCCGTCGGGGCCGACGATCACGCCATGCGGCGCGGAGCCGCCACCGAGGCTGGTGAGGCTGGACCGACCTGTCTTCGGGTCGAGCCAGCCCAGCTGACCGGTGTGCTGGGCCGTGTACCAGACGCCACCGTCTCGAGCAGGAGCGACGTCGTGCGGATGCGTTCCGGCCGGCACCGAGAACTCGCGCAGGCGCAACTGGTACTCGACCGCGGCCGCCCCACCGCTCGCGAGGGCGCTCAGCATCGCCGCGACCAGTGCGACCAGGAAGCGGGCCATGCCCGTCAGTACGCGACTGCGCCGCGGCCGGTCTCGGCCGCGTGACGCTGCTCGTCCGCGCGGTACGACGAGCGTACGAGCGGGCCGGAGAACACGGAGCCGAAGCCCAGCGCTTCCCCCTGCTCACGGAACCAGCGGAACTCGTCGGGGTGCACCCAGCGGTCGATCGTCGCGTGCTTCGGTGACGGCTGGAGGTACTGCCCGATGGTCACGACGTCGACGCCGTGCGCCCGGAGGTCGCGCATCGTCTCGACGACCTCCTCGTTCGTCTCGCCCAGGCCCACGATGATCCCCGACTTCGTGAGCACCGCGTACTCGGCGACCTCCTTCGCGCGCTCGAGGAGCCACAGCGCCTTGTCGTAGCTCGCCTTCGCGCCGCGCATGCTCGGATGGAGACGCCGAACCGTCTCGATGTTGTGGTTGAAGACCTCGGGGCGGGCGGCGAGCACCGTCGCCAGCGCCTCCTCCTCGACGCCGAGGAAGTCGGGCGTGAGGATCTCGACCTTCGCCGCCGGGAGCTTCCGCTTGATCGCCCGGATCGTCGCTGCGTAGTGCCCGGCACCGCGATCCGAGAGATCGTCGCGGTCGACCGACGTGACGACGACGTGGGAGAGCTTCATCTGCGCCGCGGCCTGCGCGAGGCGGAGCGGTTCGAGCGGGTCCGGCGGGCCGTCGGGCTTGCCCGAGCGGACGTAGCAGTAGCGGCACGCCCGGGTGCACGTGTCGCCGAGGATCTGGAACGTCGCCGTGCCGCGGCCCCAGCACTCCCCGATGTTGGGGCAGCGGGCCTCCTCGCAGATCGTGACGAGCCCACCCTCGCGCATGAGGCTCTTCACCTGGAAGTACTGCGAGTTCGCGCTCGGCGCGCGCACCTTCATCCACTCGGGGCGCCTGGGGCGTTCCGCGACGGGAAGCGACCTCTGCATCGCGATTAGTCTAGGTGGCGTGGTGCCGGAGGCCACGCTCGAGCGTACGGAACACGGGTCGCGTCCCGTCTCGGAGGGCTGGTTCGTCGTGAACGTGCGCGAGACGCGCTGGTTCGGGAACGAGCTCGGGCGCTACGCCGCCGGAGGAGCTCCCCGACCTCTGACGCAGCGCGCCTAGCGTGCCGAGAGCGATGCGTGGATCGGCTGTGCCCAGAGTCCGGCGTCTTCCCCCGGAAGCTCTTCGAAGGCGAGGCCGAAGACCTCGGCGACCGCCTCCATCGCTGCGGGACGCACGTCGGCGACGGTCACTGGCCGCTCGAGCTCGCGCCGCATCGTCGTGAACTGCGCGTCCTCGAGCCCACAGGCCGTGATCCACTCCGTGAACGGGGCCGGGTCGAGGTCGACGTTGAGCGCGTACCCGTGGGTCGTCACCCAGCGCGAGACGTGCACGCCGATCGACGCGATCTTGCGCGGTCCCTGCCCTCCGCCGGGCGGCATCCATACGCCTGTGAGCCCTTCGTAGCGCCTGCCCTCGAGCTCGAAAGAGGCAAGCGTCCGGATCAGCGCCTCCTCGAGGTCGCGCACGTATCGCTTCACGTCCTTGCCGTGATTTCCGAGGTCGAGGATCGGATAGCAGACCAGCTGTCCGGGACCGTGGAAGGTCGACTTGCCGCCACGGTCGGTCTCGGCGATCTCGACCTCGGCGCTCTCGGGGATGTGGAGCTCGGTCTCGGCCTCCGTGCGGCGGCCGATCGTGACGACTGGTGGGTGCTCGAGGAAGACGACCGTCTCGGGGATCGCACCCTGCGAGACCGCGCCTGCGAGCGTGCGCTGCAGCTCGAACGCCTCGCCGTAGGGGACGAGGCCGAGGTTCATGAGGTAGGCGCCTCGGGGCACGACTGCAGGCTACTTCTGGTCGACGAGCTCGCGCGCCCGCTCGAGATCCGCGGCTGCGACCAGCACCTCGCGCGCGCCTCCCGGGGCCCAGCCGTCGAATGCCGCAGCCGCGACGTCGGTCGGCCGGAGCAGCGACTGGATGCCCGCGTCCTCGAGCAGACCGCGAACGATCTCGGCCTCGACCTCGGAGGGGACGATCGTCAACCGGACGAGCTCGTCGCTCATAGTCGCTGCCCGAACATCCAGCGATGACCCTCCGGGTCCTCGGCGGTGTAGATGCGGAAGCCGATGCCCGGCTCCTCGAGGTCACGGAGGATCGTCGCTCCCGCCTCGCGGGCTCGTCGGCAGTGGGTGTCCACGTCGTCCACCTCGACGAAGTGGCCGTCGATCACCCAGACGTTGTCGTACGCGCGTCGGGCGAG
>DASTWH010000327.1:0-2361 GCA_035758735.1 Gaiellaceae bacterium | reverse complement strand
GTTCTCGCCGTCGCCGCCCCCGCGATCGCGGGCAAAGGCGGCAACCCGAACGGCGGAAACGGTGGCGGAGGGGGAAATGACGCGACCCCGACACCGACCGCGACGCCGACTCCAGAGGGGACGAGCTCGAACGGGAAGAACAGTGCGAGCCCGAGCATTTCCATCGCAACGGTCAACGGCACCGCGATGGACGCCTCGAGGCAGCCGGCACCGGGACACGGGAGCACCGTGACGTTCAACGCGACCTCGGGCCAGCTCGGCGGGTCGCACCCGATGGTCGAGCTGTCGTGCTACCAGGATCTGAACGGAGACGGAACCGTGGATACGGACCTTTTCGGTCCCGACTTGATGGTCCTGCAGCTCGATCAGCCCGATGCCACGTTCTCCATGAGCGGCCAGGTCTGGACCGCCGGGAATGCGACGTGTCACGCCCGCCTCATGTCGTACGGCTGGAAGGGCGGCACGGAATCGATCCAACTCCTTGCCTCGACCTACGACTGGACGGCCGCCTGGTAACTGGACGACCCGTCCACCGAGGACGCACGAAGGCCCGGATCCGAGAGGCGCCGGGCCTTCACTCTTTCTCGAACTAGACGGAGGGAGCCGGAACGTCCTTGCGCACGTAGAGCCACTCGTCCATCGTCGCGGTCGGGCTCCAGGGCTTCCTCCACAGGAACCAGCGTGCCCAGTCCCCCACGCTCGCTCTTCCCCAGTCCGGCACCCACCACACCCTGTACGTGAAGCGCCGCCCGACGTAGTCGTGCAGCTTGGGCGCGACCGCGTCGTGATTCGGATCCGAGACGAGGACGACCTGGCTGTCGGGGACGTATGACGTCAGGCTCATGTCGTAGTAGCCGGCGGGAACGTCCCTGAAGTACCAGCTCCACGGCCAGCCGACTCCGCCCCAACTGTCGATCTGCATGGTGAGCGGTTGAGCGTCTTTCGCCTTCTGCTGCTGCTCGAGCGCCATGATCTCGTCGCGGATCTTCGGGACGTCGGTCGCGTTCTGCACCTGGACGAGGAGCTCGCGGGCGTCCGCGGGTCGGACGTACGTGACGTACACGGCCGACTGGAGCAAGTACACCGCCCCGACGAGTGCGACTCCGATTCCCACCTTGGCGATGACCCGGTCGCGATTTCGCCAGAGCACCTGACCGCCCATTCCGGCGAGAACGACGAGCGGCAGGAGGGAATGCAGGATGAGCCACGGCATGCGCTCGGACGCCCAGGAGAACACGGCCAACGTGAGCACGAACATCCAGATGAGGTAGGCGCCGAGCAGCGTCGGTTTGCGGACGACCGAGACGATTCCGAGCAGGCCGAGCAAGACGATGGGCCACGCGTAGCCGGAGAGCAGGACGAGGTAGTAGAACCACGGCTGCCCGCCCCTGTTCACGGGCTGCTGCGAGAGCCAGTAGTCGATGCTCTCGACCATCCCGTCCCGGAGTCCGCCCGGATTCGTGAAGAAGGTCGAGAAGAGGAGCGTGTATACGACGAGGAACGTCGCGACGCCCCAGAGCCACGCATCGCGACCCACCGACCGGATCGTGCGGAGAATCGGAGCATCGAAGACGCCTTGCCCCGCGCCTCGCGCGTATGCCATTTGCCAGAGCACGACCGCGAGGAAGAACGTTCCGGCGACGAAGACCGTGATGTACGTCGTCTCCTTCGTGGCGAAGCTCACCGCGAGCAGCCCCAGGATCAGCGACGGATGCCAGTAGCCGGGGCTGCTGAGGAACCGAAAGACGGCGACGAGCAAGGCGAAGGTCACGCAAGCGACGTAGATGTCCTCTCTTGCGAAGCGCGAGAAGTAGAGGAAGGCCGGGCTCAGGCAGAAGATGATCGACGCCAAGAGCGCGGCCGTCGTGCCGATCTGTCGCCGCAGGAAGAACGGAAGCCCGGTCAGCGCGGTGCCCATCAAGACCGGTGCCAGTCGAACGACCCAGTCGCTCACCCCGAAGAGCATGTACATGGCCGAGATGAGGAAGAACTGGACCGGCCCGTGGTAGACGGGGTTGTACTCGTATCCGTGCCCCGACACGAGCCGCCATGCGAACCAGGCGTGCTGGGTCTCGTCGTGGTGCACCGGCATGCGCGTGAGGTCGACGAGCCTCAACACGAGCGCGAGGCCGGTCACGACGCCGAAGGGGACGGCCTCGGCGCCCCAGGTGCCGACCCAGGCACGAAGGCGTTCGAGCCCGACGGAGACCGAGCCTCGCCTCGGGACCGGATGCGTCGCTGTCGACTGCCGGGCTTCGATCACGCAGTCTCTCGAGCCATGACCACCGCGGCGTGCCCGTGCCGTGCGAGCCTGAATCGATAGACGACCAACTCGAGGAGGCCTGAGAGGCTGAACTTGAC
>DASTWH010000316.1:0-2150 GCA_035758735.1 Gaiellaceae bacterium | reverse complement strand
CGCGTCCGCCGCACACCGAAGAGGACGGAGATCGGCACGGCGGCGAACGCCACGAAGAACAGGGGCTGCAGTGCGTCCGACGCCGACGACGAGATCTCGTTGCTGACGACGAGCAGGCCGATGGCCGCCAAGGCCGCGATGCCGGCTGCGATGACCGGCCACGCGAGCTTGCGCATGGCCGGGCTCGCGCTGCGCCAGCGGCGGACGAGCATCGTGATGACGACCGCGATGAGGACGAGTCCCGCCGCCGAGGTGAAGAGGTCGAACACGTGTCCCGCGTCGGTGTCCCCCGTGAGGGCGATGGTGCTGTCGGGGCACTCGGCGCAATCGGACGCGGGCCGGGAGTCCAGCAGTGCGGCGAGCAGCGCCGGGACCGTGAGCACCACTCCGGCGATGATCGGGAACACGCGTTGCAGCCGTGTCTCGAACTGGCCGGTGGGATACGCGAGGACGAGGGCCGTGAACGGAACCCAGACGAGGCCTCCTACGACGAAGCCGATGGTGAAGAGCCAGTCGTTGCTCGACTCCTGCAGCGAGCCGAAGAACCAGACGTATCCCGTCGCTGCAAGATAGATGCCGGTGCGGTTCTCCGGACGGAGACTGAGCGCGACGAGGCCGCTGACGACGAACGCGACCCCGGCGGTGATCGCGAGCCCGATCTCGGTCCAGTCCGTCTCGGTCGCAGCGCCGACGAGTTGAGTGCCCCCCGCCGCACCTCCGGCGGCTCCGCCCGCCGCACCGCCGACAGCCCCGCCGGTGGCCGAGTCGACGCTCGCTACCAGAGCCGCCGCCACCAGCGACTCGGCGACGAGGAGCGCAACCCCGAGCACGATGAGGATGCGGTTCACGGCAGGAGGGCTGCGACGAGGTCGCCCGAGAGCTCGGCCTTCGCCACGAAGCCGCACGCGCACGACCTGGCGACGAGCTCGCCGTAGTCGGAGACGTCGCGGCTCGAGACGAGGATGATGTCCGGCGGAGGCCCGTTTCGACCTTCGAGCGCGGCGCACACGTCGAATCCGCTGATGTCGGGCAGCTGGATGTCGAGGACGACGACGTCGGGGTGGAGTGCGTCGACGGCTGCGAGAGCTGCCGCGCCGTCCTCGGCCTCACCGATCACGACGAAGCCCTCGGATTCGAGCATGGCTCGCGCCGAGGCTCGGAAGCTCGGGTGGTCGTCCACGATCAGCACGGTGCGGCTCATAGGAGGGATCGTGGCAGACGGATGCGCGGTGCGTAGTGCGGTCAGCCGCACCACGGCCGGAGGGCGCATACGAACACACGTTCTTATCATTCTGCACTTCTTGCAAACCCCTTGTAACGCTCGGCGGATAGTGCTAGGTTCTCCCTCAACTTCAACGTGAGACTTGCACGACGGGCAAGGTGAGTGGTGCCCGAGCGCAGGCCTCGCGAACGCCGTCGACACGGGGGTATCGGCATGGCCGCTCGCACCGCCACCGCACTGAAGCCAGCGCAGAAGGTCCAGCGAGAGCTCGAGGATCTCCAGCTCGTCCTGAAGGCCAGGAACGGCAGCCAGCACGCTCTCGACGACCTCATGCGCCGGTACACGGGCTTCGTTCGCCTCAAGGCGAGCTCGTACTTCCTCGCCGGCGGCGACGGCGACGACCTCATCCAGGAGGGCATGATCGGCCTGTACAAGGCGGTTCGGGACTTTCGCCCGGACAAGGAGACGTCGTTCCGCAGCTTTGCCGAGCTCTGCGTGACGCGGCAGATCATCACCGCCATCAAGACGGCGACACGCTTCAAGCATTCCCCGCTGAACACCTACGTCTCGTTCAGCCACACGCCGGCCGGCCAGGAGTCGGACGGCGACTGCACGCTCGGCGACGCGCTTCCGGGGCCGAGCGTCAACGATCCCTCCGTCTGCGTCATCTCCACGGAGGAGCTCCAGAGCCTCGTGTTCTGTCTCGGCTCCGGCCTGTCGTCCCTCGAGTCCGAGGCGCTGACGCTCTACCTCGAGGGCAACTCCTACGAGGAGATGGCCGAGGACCTCGCCTGCGACACGAAGACGATCGACAACGCCCTGCAGCGCGTCAAGCGGAAGATCCTCGCGCATCAGAAGACGCGCGAGGTTCTCGCGTAGTCGCCGGAGACTCGACCGTTCCGATGCAGTAGTCGCGAGCGAACTTGAT
>DASTWH010000281.1:0-7086 GCA_035758735.1 Gaiellaceae bacterium | reverse complement strand
GAGCTCCCCGACGCGTCCGACGGCGGTCGTACGTGGACCTTCCGGATTCGCAATGGCTTCGGCTTCTCGCCACCCTCGACGCAAGAGGTGACGGCCGAGTCGTTCCGACATGCAGTCGAACGTGCAGTCGAGCTCGCGAGGTTGTTCGGTGATGAACTCGGTCCTCCGCTGAGCAACATCGTCGGCGCGCAGGCGTACTACGCGGGCAGGGCTCGTCACATCAGCGGAGTGGCGCCGGACGGTGACGAACTGGTCATCCGGCTCCGAGAGCCGACACCGGATCTGCCGTGGCTTGCCGCGGCGTCGAGTTGCGCCGTTCCGGTTCCCACCCCCGTCGTCGACGGTGGGCTCGAGAAGCCCGTTTCTTCGGCTGGGCCGTATTACCTCGACGTGCTCACCGACTCGCTTGCGGTGCTCCGAAAGAATCCGAACTACGGTGGGTCGCGGCCGCAGAACCTCGACGCAATCGTCGTGGAGTTCAGTGTCCCACCGTCCGACGCGGTAACACGGATCGACAACGGGACGCTCGACTACTTCTTCGAGTCCCAGCAGGCGACACTGACCCCCGGAACTGACGCCGCGCGGGCGGCGGGTGTTCGCTACCGCGTGACCCCATACAACAGGATCCAGTACTTCGCGTTCAACTACGACCGCGCGCTCTTCGCGGACCGCAGCATGCGGCGCGCGGTGCAGTACGCGCTGGATCGGAGCGCGCTCGTCGCGTCGAGTCCGAGCGGAAGCACTGGACGACCCGCGACGCGCCTCTTGTACCCGAGCACCCTCGGATACGACCCGAGACAGCTTTACCCGCTCCGGTCCGATCTACGCACTGCACGCAGGCTCGCCGCTGGCCGCGACGGTCGTGTCGTCGTCTGCTGCACGTTCGTAGGCGACGCACAGAATGCGGAGCGCTTCAACGCAGCTCTTCGCAAGCAGCTCGCCGCAATCGATCTTCGCATGAAGATGCTGTGGATCCGACAGGGTGCCCCGGATTCGGAGGTTTTGGCCAAGGTTCTGCAGTCGGATCTGATCTGGGGTGGCCTGAACAACCACACGGCCGATCCGGCGGGGTACCTGAAGGACCTGTTCCTCCCTTCGAAGGAGGCGACGGAGCTACGCCGGATCCAGACTCTGCTCACACCCGAGCGCGAGCGCGCAGCGCTCGCGCTCGCGAGAAGGATCGAGCGGGAGTCGCTGTACGCCGTGTACCAGATGGACGGCATGCCCGAACTCATGTCGAAGCGACTGGGCTGCATCGTGCACCAGCCCGAGTACGCCGGCGTCGATCTCGCGGCCGCCTGCCTGAAGAGCTCGAGAGACTGAGGCTCCGCCCACACGATGTTGGGTCCTTACGACCGGCACGCCGTCGCGGCGGCGGCGCGCATCCGAGCCGCGGCAGGTCGGGCGACGTCGGCGATCGCCTCGAGGTCGAACCGGCTCGGAGGGTGCTGCTGCTCGTCGAGCCAGACGACCTTCGTCGGGACGGCTCCCGCGAGGAAGCCGTGGACGGCGTCGAGCGCGGTGGCGAGGGCCGCACGGCACGGGCCTCGCTCCAGCCGGCCCATGAGATCGAGAAGCTCGTACTGGACGGAAAACATCTGGTCGAAGAGCTGATCCCACGCCGCGCGTGTACACGAGGCTCCCGCATCGTCGCTCTCGCCCGACGGCCCGACACACGAGCCCACGGCCCGCTCCCAGCGGCTGACGGCAGCGGCGGCGACACCGGCCTGCGTCACGATCACGCCGCGCTGGCGCGTCGTGGCTGGAATCCCCGAACGAGCCGAGGCCTCGAGTGCAGCGTCCGCTTCCGTCGTTGTCGTCACCGGCGCAGTCGTCACCTGAGTCGTCGTCAGGGACGCCTCGAGATCCGGCCGGTCGTCGCCTCCACCGCAGCCCGCAAGCAGCGCGACGCCAACGAGCGATCCTGCACACATTGTCCCCAGGCGTGCGAGAGTCAGACGATGCGGAACACCGCTAAGGCACTCGCGGACTCGGCCCGCAAGACGGGACGACGAACGCGGCTGACTGCAGGTCACGTCCTCGGCCAGGCCATCGACCGGACGATCGTCTCTCATCACGCTCGGCGCCTGCGCAAGGTCGGCTGGGAACATGCGCTCGACGCGCCGGCCGGCGGCTGGGCCGAAGGCGTCCTGCCGCCGCGCGAGGGAAACAGCGTGGAGGTGCTGATCGACGGCTCCGAGTTCCTCCCGCTCGCTGCCGAGGAGCTCGCGGGCGCCACGTCGCACGTGCACGTGACCGGATGGTACTTCACGCCCGAGCTGGCGATGACCCGGGGCGAGGATCCGGTGACCGTGCGCAATCTCCTCGCCGAGCTCGCCGAGCGCATCCCCGTCCGCGTGCTCGTCTGGAGCGGCGCCCCTGTGCGTGTTTTCAGCCCGACCCGTCGAGAGGTCCACGAGATGGTCGAGCGCTTCTGCCGCGGCACGAGGATCGAATGCACGTTCGACAACTGCGTGCGTTTCTGGCACTGCCACCACGAGAAGACGATCGTCATCGACGACCGGATCGCGTTCGTCGGCGGCATCGATCTGACCTACGACGGCGGAGATCCTTGGGACAGTCCGGAGCACAAGGCCCGCGGCGGCGTCGGCTGGCACGATCTCTCGACACGCCTGCGCGGACCAATCGTCGCGGATGTCGCCGACCACTTCCGCCTCCGCTGGCACGGGTCGACGGGGGAGGACCTTCCGCCACCGATCGTCCAGGAGCCGGCCGGCGACCACACCGCGCAGATCGTGCGGACGATTCCCGAGAGCATCTACGACGAGAGGCTGCCGCGCGGCGACTTCTCGGTGCTCGAGAGCTACGGTCGCGCGATCCGCTCCGCGGAGCGCTACGTGTACATCGAGAACCAGTTCCTGTGGTCGCCCGAGATCGTCGGGCTCCTCGCCGAGAAGCTCCGCAACCCCCCGCAGGACGACTTCCGCATGATCGTGCTCCTGCCTGTGAATGCAAACGACGGTGCCGACATCTCACGCGGGCAGGTGGCGGCGCTGATCCACGCCGACGACGGCAACGGACGCTTCCTCGCTTGCTCCGTGTACGCACGCACGGACTTCCTCCGCGACCCCGTCTACGTGCACGCGAAGGTTGCGATCGTCGACGACCGCTGGATCACCGTGGGTTCCGCGAATCTCAACGAGCACTCGCTCTTCAACGACTCCGAGGTCAACGTCGTCGTGCATGACGAGGAGCTCGCGCGCGAGACGCGCCTCCGACTGTGGTCCGAGCACCTCGAGGCGCCCATCGAGGAGCTCCGCAGCGAGCGACCAGCCGAGACGGTCGACTCACGTTGGGAGCCGATCGCCGACGAGCAACTCGAGCGGCTACGTGCCGACGCGCCCCTCACCCACCGGCTCGTCAAGCTGCCAGGCGTGTCGGTCAAGCACCGCCGGATCCTCGGGGCGCTCGAGAGCCGAATCTACGACGCGTAGGACGTCTTCGCGCGCGGACGGGACTCCTCGGCCTGCGCACGCGACTGCGGACTGCCTGCCCGCACTGCCTCGAGCTGCGCGGCGACCGCGGCGCCGTAGAAGATCGCGATCGCCGAGAAGAGCGTCCACAGCTGGAGCGCGACGATGCCCGCGAGCGGCCCGTAGGTCTTCCCGAAGGACGAGCTGAGGTTGAGGGCGACGCCCAGTCCGACGGTCACGACAACCCAGCCGGTCACGCAGGCGGCCGCGCCGAAGAGCAGCCAGGACCACGCCGGCTGCCGCCGGAACGGAGAGAAGCGCAGCAGCGCCGCGAGCGCGACCATCGCCACGAGCAGCCCGAGCGGCCAGCGTACCCATGGCCAGGTCGCGCTCAGGAACGAGTTCGCGGTGTCACTCTGGCGTCCGAGCGCGAAGATGAGGAACGCGAGCGCGAGCCCGCTGCCGGCGCCGACCGTGAGGACGAACGCGCGCCCGTACTTCTCCACCGTCGGGCGGTCGCGCTCGATCCAGTAAATCCTGTTGAAGCCTCGCTCGATTTGACCCATCGCAGTGGTCCCGGTGACCAGCGTGCCGACGAGACCGAGGAGCAGCGGAAGATAGCGGTGATCCGCACCGACCTTCCGCGCCTGGGCTACCGCGTCGGTGAGGATCTGTCCGGCAGGCCCGGGGACCGCGCTCTGGATCGCAGCGACGATCTCGCGTCCGATACGGATGTCGAAGGCCGTCGTGAAGCCGACGACCGCGATCAGGCCCTGCACGAGCACGAGCGAGGTGACGAACGCGAGCGAGCGCGCGTGGCTGAAACCATCAGCGGCCCGAAGGCGCACGAACGCGTCCCGCAGGAGGCGCTGGCGTCCCGTTCGCATGAGCGTCTCGCGGGCGTCGTCCCCGGTCAGCTTCCAGGTCTCGGGAACCTTGGTCGCGGTGCTCATGCGCTCTCTCCTGCGCTCGCGGGGACGCAGACCTCGATCGCCGACGGTTCGACTTCGATCTCGAGCTTCTTGACCTTCTCGCGGTCGCCACCGTCGAGCTCGTACAGAACCTTGCGGTCGAATGTGACGCTCGCCGTCTTCGCCTTCGTGACGCGAACGAACGGAGAGGTGCTCGACGCCCCCACCGCAGTGCGGGCAATGGTCCGCGTCCATTCGAGCAGGTCATCCGCCGTGACGACGCCGAGCTCGAGCAACCCGTCGTCGGGTCGTGCGTCTTCGAATGCCTCGACACCCCCGAACAGCTCGCCGACGTTACCGAGGAGGACGCTCGACGCCTTCCCCTCGAACCAGGTCGACCCGTCGACCTTGATCTTCGCCTCGAACGGCTTCCGGCCGAGCTCCTTCATCCCTGTCCAGACGTATGCGACGCGCCCGATCCGATCCTTGAGCCCGGCGTCGGCAGCGCGAATCATCTGCGCGTCGAAGCCTGCCCCTGCCATGACGGCAAAACGTTCCCCGTTCATGCGCCCGACGTCGAGCATCCGGCGCGGCCCGTGCAGACCGATGTGAACAGCCTGCTCGATGTCCTTCGGGATCTCGAGGTTCGTGGCGAAGAGGTTCGCCGTTCCGGCGGGCACGATCGCGAGCGTGGCCGCGTCGCCGTCGACCGCGTCGACACACCGTTGCACCATCCCGTCCCCGCCCCAGACGAAGATGAGATCGGCACCTGCGTCGAGCGCCTCACGAACTCGCTTCGGCGCCTTACGGCTCTTCGGCACCTCGTACCACATCGGCTCGGAGACACCTTGCCGCTCGAGCTCGCGCCTGAGCTCGAGCAACCCGCCTCCGAGAGTCTTCCCGGAATGCGCGACGACCGCGACGGTGCTCATGCGGAGCGCACCCTTCGCCTGCGGTCCACGACTCCGACCACACGAACGAGAAGCAGGGCGAGGAGGAGGGCCGCAATCCCGATGAACACCCCCGCGACGGTGTCGAGCGGGTGATGCATGCCCCGGTACATGCGCGACACGGCCACGATCAGCGGGATCGCGAGCGCCGTGGCCCACACGAGAGCCTTCGCGCGCCCCGACCTCATTCGAGACGTGAGCAGAAGGGCGAAGCCCGAGTACACGGCGATGGAGGCTGCGACGTGACCCGACGGGAAGCTGGCGTCCACAGGGAGGCCCTCCAGCCGTTCGACGTCCGGGCGTTGCCGATCGACGAAGAAGACGGTCGTGCGATAGGTGGCCGACTCGAGCACGATCGCCGCCAGGACGAAGCCGGCGAGGAGCCAGCGCCTCTGGAAGGCCGAGATGATGACGACAGCCCCGACGAGCCCGGGAATCACGAATCCTCCTGAGATCTCCGAGCCCAGGAACGACAGGGCATCGAAGAACGGCGTGCGGTGGTCCGCCAGCCATTCGACGGGACGCGCGTCCTCCGCGTCGAGCCCGCCCAGCGGGAGGATCCATGTCGTGAACGCGAGCCCGACGAGCGTCGTCGCAGCGGCGAGCATCGCGTAGCAAACGACCAGCCCCGAGAGATAGATCGCGACCGGATGCCACGTCGGTAGCTCGTCGGCGATGGTCTCGGCAGGACCCCATGGCCGCGCATCCAGCGGGGACTCTTCGCGCGGTAGCGCCCTCTCCGCATCCGTTGCCGGAGGCGCAAGAGGCGTCTCCATCAACGACGCGTTCACAGCTTCACGTTTCCCTGCAAGCGGCCGAGGGAAACCCGAGAGGCAGGCAGCTCCGTCTACAACTCGAACACATGCCACTTCTCGTCCTCTTCTTCGTTGCACTGGCCGTCGCCTCGGCGGTCGCGTTCGTCGCCTGGCACTACCCGATGCCGATCGGAGAGTCGACGCCGAGCGTCGCGGCGGCGAAAGCGGTCGGGCGCGAGCTCGGCCACCACAGCCGGCTCCGCCGCATCGTCAAGAGCCGCCTCAACCCCGAGGTCGCCACGGGGCTCGCGCTGACAGTGGCGTTAGGCGTTGTGATCGTCGGGGGGATCGTGCTCGGAGCGCTGGCGTATCTCGTGCGCTCGAGCTCTGTCCTCGCCGATCTCGACAACAGCGTCGCGCAGTGGGGCGCCGATCACTCAGGCCCGGTCTCCGAGAAGGGGCTCACGCTCATCACCCAGCTCGGCGAGAGCTGGTTCGCAGTCGTACTGGTGATCGTGATCTCGGTCGTCGGCTACCTGCGACGGCCCAATCGCTGGATCCCCGTGTTCCTTCTCACGGTCCTCGTCGGTCAGTGGCTCCTGACGAACGGCATCAAGGAGCTGTTGGACCGCGTTCGACCCACGTTGAATCCCGTCGCGGAGACGCTCGGGCCCTCGTTCCCGAGCGGTCACACGACCACGGCCGCCGCGATGTGGGCAGCGGCGGCGCTCGTTCTGGCACGGGGGGTCGACCGCCACGGCCGCGCACTGCTCGCCGGCGGAGCCGTCGGAGTCGCGGTCGCGGTTGCGTGCACTCGCGTGTTTCTCGACGTGCACTGGCTCACGGACACCATCGCCGGCCTCTTCCTCGGCTGGGCGTGGTTCGCTGCCTGTGCGATCGCGTTCGGCGGCCGGTTCCTCCAGTTCGGTCAGGTCGCGAAGGAGGCTGTCCACGAGGCGGACGTCGAGCGCCGCCGCGTCGCGGCCCACGGATCCGCCTAGTCGAGGTCCCTCGGCGTCAGGCGCCGTGGCAGCGC
>DASTWH010000278.1:0-5427 GCA_035758735.1 Gaiellaceae bacterium | reverse complement strand
GATTTCCGCTCCGAGAAGATGAGGAAGCCGCTGACCGGTGACGTTGTCTGGAGCGTGCCCACGCTGGCGACGCTGAATCCGATCGGCGCGCCGATCGCGCACGCCACCATGCATACGACCGCTGTCCTGCACAGCTACGAGACGGACACGTTCCTGCCGCCCCACGAGTAGTAGACGACGAGAGGCCCTTACCGGGCCTCTCGTCGTCGCGTGTCCGAAGAGTCAGTCCGTGCGCTCCCCTCGATGCCCCAGGCCGTACTTCGCTACGAACCAGGTTCCGATCGTCGCGAACATCGCGACGATGATCCCCGAGGGAATCGTCGTGGCACTCGATCCGGAACCGCTGGTCGACACGAAGTCGGGTCCCCAGACTGCGGAGATCGCGACGGCGACCCACATCGCGAAGATGGCCAACGACGCCCATGTCTCGGTGACGACAACACGGGTCCAGTGACGCGTGTCCGGCGACACCTGGGCCGGCGGATGCGAAATCGTCGACATTCCCCAACCTCCTTCCTGCTGTCCCTTACCGTCACCGAGAGCGATGGACGAGGCATCCGTGTATACGCGGAGCCATGCGCGCGAATTACTGCTGCACGGTGCGTGGGCCCGACGGCTTCGGTCGGTTCTAGCTGCGCTGCGCGTCGCGCTCGTCGGCCCTGGCCAGTCGACGGTCGAGGAGCGCACCGAGTCCCGGCACGACCTGCTGCGCGCCGAACCCTTCGAGCGTCTCGAGCTGACCGGTGTCGCCGATTCCGATGGTCAACATGCCCGCTCTGAGTCCGGCGACGACACCCGCTGCGGTGTTCGTGAAGGCCACCGCCTCAGCGGGGTGCACGCCGCCGAGGCGACGGCAAGCTGCGAGAAGCAGGTCGGGAGCGGGACGTGAGTGCAAAGCTTCCGCCGAGATGACCGCAGCATCGACGCGCTCGTCGATGAGCGAAGCCAGTCCGGCGCGCTCGAGGATCTCTTCCGTGCTCGCGCTCTCGTAGACGACTGCCAGCGACAAGCCGGCACGCCGTGCTGCCTCCAGGTAGCGACGCGCCCCGGGCAGCGCAGTAACGCCCCGCTCGTGCAATCGCGTCTCGAGCAGATTGCCCTTTCGCTTCGACAGCCCGAAAGCCGTGTCCGCGTCGCTCCGGTCATCTGGACTACCTTCGCGGACTCGGATCCCTCGGCTGCCCAGAAAAGCGTGAACACCCTCGAGTCGTGAACGGCTCTCGACGTAAGTGCGGTAGTCCGCCACGCGATCGAACGGGACGAACTGCCACCCCGTCTTGGCTGCGACGCGCGACAGATAGTCGTCGAACACCTCGCCCCAAGCCGAGGCATGCAGCCGGGAGCTGTCGGTGAGGACTCCCTCGACGTCGAAGAGGCCGGCGCGCACCCCCGCCGGGAGGCCGAGCATCCTGTTCGTGACAGGCGTGGGCGACAGCCACGGCGCCGGCTGACGCCCCCGCCCCAACTCGCGCAGCGTCGCGGCGGTCCGCTCGGTCTCGCGGACCAGCGCGACCTGTCGCTCGCGCACTTCGGTCGCCGGGAGCGAGCCGACAGCGGCTCGCAAGGCCGTTCCCGCCGCATCGAGTGCCCGCTGCCAGTGGGCACTTAGCAACTCGAGGTCGACGGGCTTGTGATCCGCCGACAGGTCGACGGCATTCGGCTCCCGGACGGCTGTCTGCCGGGCGTGGACGACCGCAGTCGAGCCGTGGCGGCGAGCGTCTCTCTTACGCATGGCCGTTGCGGTCGTCACCGTGCGCCTCCCGGAGTCCCGTCTCGCGGTCGCTCAGGCCACAACGGGAACTGGCACGGCGATGCGCTGTGCCAGTTCCACGAGCCTGTTCGAGTAGCCCCACTCGTTGTCGTACCACGCGATCACCTTCACCTGCGTCCCGTCGATGACGGTCGTGAGCGGTGCGTCGAAGATCGACGAGTACGGCGACTTGACGACGTCGGACGAGACGAGGGGCTCCTCGCTGTAGGCGAGTATCCCTTCGAACTCGTCCCGGTCCGCTCGAGCTGCGAAGAGCGCTTTGATCTCTTCCGCCGACGTGGGTCGCTCGGCCTCGATCGTGAGGTCGACGAGAGACCCGGTCGGGACCGGAACACGCACGGCGAAGCCGTTGAGCTTGCCCGCGAGCTCCGGAATCACGAGGCCGATCGCCTTGGCAGCGCCGGTCGACGTCGGCACGAGGTTTGCTGCCGCCGCCCGTGCGCGCCGAAAGTCCTTCTGCGGCCCGTCGAGAAGCATCTGGTCGCCGGTGTACGCGTGCACTGTCGTCATCACGCCGTGGCGGATGCCGACCGACTCGTGAAGCAGCTTCGCGACGGGCGCGAGGCAGTTCGTCGTGCACGACGCGTTCGAGATGATGTGGTGCTGCTCGGGGTCGTAGACCTCGAAGTTGATTCCGAGGGCGAGCGTGACGTCGGGCTCCTTGGCCGGAGCAGAGATGATGACCTTCTCGGCGCCCGCTTCAAGGTGCTTCATCGCGTCGGTACGGCTCCGAAAGCGGCCGGTCGACTCGATAACGACGTCGACGTCGAGCTCATCCCACGGCAGGTCAGCGGGGTCGGTTTTCGTCGGTGTCGCGATCTCGTGTCCGTCGACGACGATGCCGCCGTCGATCGCCTCCACCGATCCCTGGAACCGCCCGTAGACGGTGTCGTATGCAAGTAGGTGCGCCAGCATCGCCGGATCGGCGAGGTCGTTGATCGCAACCCACTCGATGTCTGCGCCTGATTCGTGCGCCGCACGGAATGCGGCCCGGCCCGTGCGGCCGAAGCCGTTGATCGCCACCCGGATGCTCATGGTGTCTCCTCTCTGAGAACTCACCCGCGAAGGTAGTTGCGGTCGGTCCCTGCGCCATCCGCGGATCGGACGGATGCTGCTGCGGTCTTCCCGCAGCCGGAACCGGCGTGCAACGGCGCCGTGAGTGTGACCGCCGCTCAGCCCGGACGGAGCCGGACAACGGCATCGAGGCCGCCGGGAGTCCCAGCCCTGAGCTGGACATCTCCTCCGTCTGCCGTCGTGAGTCGCCGCACGATCGCGAGCCCCAGCCCGAATCCGTCCTGCCCCTCATACCCCCGCCAGAAGCGGTCGAACGCGCGACTCCGCTCGGTCTCGCTCAGCCCGTGACCCTCGTCGGTGACGTGGAGTTCCACCCAGCCGTTGTCGGCTCGGGTGGAAACGGTGATCGTTGCCCCGGCCGGCGATGCGTCGATCGCGTTGGCAAGGAGGTTGTCGAGAACCTGCTCGACGCGCCCAGGCGTGGCGAGCGCCGCAATCTCGCTCTCGAGCTCCACGCTCAACCGAACGTCGCTCTCGGCCGCGAGCGCCGACCAGGCCTCGATCCGCTCCTCGACGAGCGGGCTCAGCGAGATCGAGGACGGGGCGCTGTAAGCGCGATCGGCTCGGGCAAGCGTCAGCAATCCATCCACGAGCGCGGACAGTCGCTCGACTTCACGAAGGGCTCCCTGCAGGTCCTCCTTCATGGGATCCGTGAGCTCGGGCTCGAGGTTCTCGAGTCGGAGCCGGAGGGCGGCCAACGGCGTTCGAAGTTGGTGAGATGCATCGGCGACGAAGGCATCCTGCGAGCGCAGAAGCACGTCCAGTTCCGACGCCATGGCGTTGAACGTCTCGGCGAGACGCCGCACCTCGGGCGGGCCCTCGATCGTGGCTCGCGCGGCAAGGTTCCCGCTGCCGACGGCGTCGGCAGCTCGCTCGAGGTGATCGAGCGGACGCGTGACCCAACGAGCAAGAATGGCTGCGACCGTGGCCGCGACCGCAAGGACGACCGCCGCGATGACTGCAAGGACCGTCCAGTACCGGTGAATGCGAGCATCGACGGCCGACGTCGGGTAGCTGATCCTGATGGCGCCATGTACGACCCCACTCGAGGCGACCGGAACGGCGACGTACAGCAGGTCGGTGGCGAGGGTCCGGGACGAACGCGTGCCTGTCGCGATCTCACCGCTGAGAGCGCTCACGATCTCCGGACGCGAAGAGAAGTCCGTCGTGCCGTTCGGCGCCGAGTCGACCAGTCGTCGCCCACCGTCGTCCGTCACGAGCACGCGCGCGCCGGTGTCGACGCCGTAGTCTCGCGCGATCCGGCGAATACGAGTGGGCACGGGAGTCCCTTGTTCGAGCGAGTCCTCGACGAGACTCGCAAGCGCGACCGCATCCCGTTGAACCTTGTCGGTGAGCGATTGTCGCTCGGCTCGCGCGTACGAGATCGCGAGCGGGATTTCGAGCAGCGCGAGAACGAGCACTGCAACGCCCAGATAGCCCGCGAGCAGGCGTCGCTTCACGGCTGCGGAGCGAGCCGGAGCCCGACACCGCGCACGGTCTCGATCCAACGTGGATTTCCGAGCTTCTTGCGCACCGAGGCGACGTGAACGTCGATCGTCTTCGTCGACCCGTACCACTCGGTCTTCCACACTTCGCGAAGCACGTGCTCGCGGCTCACCACGGTGCCGGGCTCCGACGCGAGTAGCGCGAGGAGGTCGAACTCCTTCGGCGTAAGGGCGAGGTCCTCGCCCTCGAGCGTTGCGCGGCGCGAGGGGACGTCGACCACGAGCCTGCCGGCTATGAGCCGACCACTCGAGGTGTCCTGACGAGCGCGCCTCAGCACCGCACGGATCCGAGCGAGGAGCTCCCGGAATCCGAACGGCTTGACCACGTAATCGTCCGCGCCGAGCTCGAGGCCGACGACACGGTCGACCTCCTCGCCCTTTGCGGTGACCATGATGATCGGAACATCGGACCGGGAACGGAGCGCCCGGCACACCTCCGTCCCGTCGATGTCGGGAAGCCTCAGGTCGAGCAACACGAGATCGGCGCCTTCCGCAGCCAGTGCGTCCGCCCCCGTCGCGACCCTCACGACGCGAAATCCTTCGCGACGGAGGCCTGCCACGAGGGGCTCGGCGATCGCGTCCTCGTCCTCGACCAGCAGGATGTCCACGCACGGAGCGTCGCACTGTCGAACGTCCGCGGCATCGGTGGAAATCCGAATCCTTACCTCGTCTTGGACTTGATTTACGTTCCGCGCACCCGCGGTTAATCGGTGTCGACCTACGGTCGGGACATCGAACGGAAGGACGGTCCGATGTCCCGAAAGCACGTTTTTCCCATCGTCGTCATGCTCGCCGCAGCCTTCGTCGCCGGACTGCTCGCCATCTCTCGCACGGTTGCGTTGGGACGGCCTGCGAATGCGGCGACGGCCTCCGACCCGGCGATCGCCTTCAGGCTCAAGGAGCTCGACCGCTTCGAGCGGTCGCTGCGCCTACAGCTCGCGCGGTCTGCAAAGGCCCAGCACCCGACCGTGTACCGGCACGCCGCGCCCGTAAGCCCCGCCTCGACCTACGGCGAAGACAACCGGCAGGAAGACGACGACCGTGACGACTGATCACGCACCGAGGCTGTATGCGCTC
>DASTWH010000022.1:0-6862 GCA_035758735.1 Gaiellaceae bacterium | reverse complement strand
GAGCACGGTCAGGAACGCGATCCACGCGCAGGTCATCCCGACCGAGGCCGCGAACGGGAGACCGTCGTGCTGCGAGTCGATGACGCCCCCGAGCGAGGCCGCCGGAAGGTAGTCGGCGACGCCTTCCCAGTCGAGCAGCCCGAGAAGCACCCAGCACAGCGGCTCGACGACGAACATCCACACGAGGGCGCCGACGAGCGCCCCGACCTGGGAGTGGACGGCGCCGCCGAGCGCGGCGCCGAGCACTCCCGCCAGGATCACTCCGACGAAGGCCCTTCCGGCGCCGTCCGCGAGGTCCCCGTGCTCGAGGGGGACGTCGAGCGCGTTCAGCCAGATCACGGCGATTCCGAGCGTCGTGGCGAGCGCGACGGCCTCGAGCGCGATGCCGGTGGTCGCGCCGACGACGAGCTTGGTGGCCACCAGGCGCCACCGCCTCGGACATGCGAGGAGCGTTCGCGCGATCGTGCCGTGCCGGAACTCGTTCGTGAAGAGGACGATTCCGAGGAGCAGAGAGAGGATCCCCGTCGCGAACGCCATGTCGAGGATGAGGCGGAACTGATACCTCGACTCGAAGCGAGCCTCCTCGCTCACCCCGCCGATGCCGCCCGCGGTGAAGAGCGCAGCGAGCCCGAGCGCGACGATCGCGAAGCCCCAGGTCCCGCGCAGCGTCTTGAGCTTCAGCAGCTCTGCGGCGTAGAGGCGCATCATCCGCCTCGCTCTCCGGGGTCACCGGTCAGCTCCAGGAAGACCTCCTCGAGTGACGCGCGCTCCGCGCTCAGCTCGTGCAGGACGACGCCGTTCGCAGCGGCCACCTCGCCGACCCGTTCCGTGGGCGCGTGGATCGTGATGCGGTCGCCCTCGACGAGCGTCGCGTCGATTCCCTCGGCCACGAGGAGCGCGACGAGTCGCGCCGCATCCGGAGACCGGGCCGTCGTCGCTCTGGCCGCCATGGCTTCGACGTCGGCCATGGCAGCCTGCTGCACGAGCTTGCCGCGGTGGATGATCACCACGTCGTCCACGGTCTGCGCGACCTCCGCGAGCACGTGACTCGAGACGAGGATCGTCCGGCCCTCGGCCGCGAGCGAGCGGAGGAAGTCGCGCAGCCAGCGGATCCCCTGCGGGTCGAGGCCGTTGGCGGGCTCGTCGAGAACGAGGACCTCCGGGTCACCCAGCAACGCCGCAGCGAGACCGAGGCGCTGCCGCATCCCCAGCGAATAGCCCTTGACGCGACGCCGACCGGCCTGCGACAGCTCGACGAGCGCGAGCACCTCGTCGACGCGTGATCTCGGGATGCCCCCGGCCAGCGCGAGCACGCGGAGGTGGTTGCGACCCGATCGACCGGGATGCGCATCGAACGTCTCGAGGAGCGCCCCGACGCGCTTCTCGGGTCGCTCGAGCTCCCGATATGGACTGCCGAGGACACTGGTCGTCCCGGAGGTCGGATGGACGAGCCCGAGGATGACTCGCATCGTCGTCGACTTGCCGGCGCCGTTCGGGCCGAGGAATCCCGTGACCCTGCCGGCCTGGACCGTGAACGACAGGTCCTGCACGGCGACGGTCGAGCCGTACCGCTTCGTGAGGCCGTCGACCTCGATCACGTCAGGCGAGAACCTGGACGTAGACCGTGCGGTCTCGGGGCCCGTCGAACTCGCAGAAGAAGATCCCCTGCCACGTCCCGAGCGCGAGGGACCCGTCGTCGTGCAGGGGGACGACGACGCTCGGCCCCATCAGCGCCGCTCGCACGTGGGTCGGGGCATTCTCCTCGCCCGGCTCGAGGTGCTCCCACGGCCACCCGTCGTCGACCATGCGCTCGAGGGCGGCCTCGAGATCGCGCGCGACCGCCGGATCCGCGTGCTCGTTGATCGTCACGCCTGCCGTCGTGTGCGGGACGTAGATCAGGACCGCCGAGCCGCGACCCGCGACCGCCTCGCGCACCTCGCCCGTGATGTCGACGACGTGGCTTCGCCGCGTCGTTCGCAGCCGGATCTCCTGCACGTGGTCCTCTAGAGAGCGCCGCCGGCTGCGGGTGGCGCACCGGCTTCGAGCGGGTTCTCCCCGCCCGCGGACCGGCTCAGGTGCTCCTCGACGGTCAGCAGGCTGTCCTTGCCGCGCTCGACGACGGCGAGGAGCTCCGTCATCGACGCCACCTCCTCGCGCTGCTCCTGCAGGAACCAGTGCAGGAACTGCTCGCCCACGAGCTCCCCCTCGTCGCGTGCGAGCTTGACGAGCTCGACGATCTGCTCGGTGACGCGCTTCTCCTGCGCGAGGGCCAGCGCGACCGGTGCGACGACGTCCGTAAAGACCGTCTGAGGAGCGTCGACGCCCGGAGTGACCACGTCCTCGTCGGCATCGAGGAGGTACTGCACCATGATCATCGCGTGATTCCGCTCCTCGACCGCCTGGCGGTAGAAGTGTGCGGCCAGCTGCGGCAGTGACTGCGAGTCGTAGTAGACGGCGACGGCGATGTACTGCTGCGACGCCGCGAACTCGTATCCGATCTGCTCGTTGAGCTTGGAGGCGAAGGTAGTAGCCATGAAGCGACTCTAGCGTCACCCGTAGCATTCTCGAATGGCAGGCGTCCCGGCCGGGCTCAAGGGCAGAAGCTTCACGCGGATCGCGGCGTGGTCGCGCGACGAACTGGCGACGCTTCTCGACCTGGCGGACGAGCTGAAGGCGGAACGCGCCCGGCGTCCGGAGCTCCGCGTCCTGCCCGGACGGACGATCGGCCTGATCTTCCACAAGCCCTCGACGCGCACTCGTGTCGCCTTCGAGGTCGGCATCGCCGAGCTCGGCGGGATGGCGCTGTTCCTCCCCGCAGGTGAGCTCCAGCTCGCACGCGGCGAGTCGTTCCGGGACACCGCGCTCGTCCTCTCCCGGTTCCTCTCCGCGCTGATGATCCGGACGTTCGAGCAGGAGGAGGTGGAGGAGTTCGCGGAGCACGCGTCGATTCCGGTCATCAACGGACTGACGGACGAGACGCACCCCCTGCAGGCGCTCGCCGACGCGATGACGCTGCGCGAGCGCTTCAGCGAGCTCCACGGGCTCCGCGTCGCGTACGTGGGCGACGGAAACAACGTCTGCCATTCGCTCATGCGGATCGCCGCCCGGTTCGGCGCCGACTTCGTCGCCGCAACGCCGCACGGCTACGAGCCGAATCCGGACTTCGTCGCGTCCGCAGCGGAGGACGCGCAGGCGAACGGAGGAAGCGTCACGCTCGTCACCGACCCGCGGGACGCGGCCGAAGGCGCCCATGCGCTCTACACGGACGTGTGGGTGAGCATGGGTCAGGACGACGACCGTGCGCGGCGGCTCCACGACCTCGAGCCGTACCGAATCGACGACGGGCTCCTCGGTCTCGCGGACCGCGAGGCCGTCGCGATGCACTGCCTTCCCGCTCACGTCGGTGAGGAGATCAGCGCCGACGTCCTCTACGGCCCCCGGTGTCTTGCGTGGGAGCAGGCCGAGAACCGCTTGCACACGCAGAAGGCGTTGATGGCGCTCGTGATCCGGTGACCTTCGAGGATCACGTCCGCGCGGCGCTCGACGAGCTGCCGCCCAACCTCGCGTCGGCACTGACCAACGTCGCCGTCGTCGTCGAGGACGAGAACCCCGACGATCCTGACCTCTACGGCCTGTACCACGGCGTGCCACTGCCGGAGCGCAGCGACATGGCGGGCATGCCGCCGGACACGATCTCGATCTACCGTCTTCCGCTCGAGGAGTCCTTTCCGGACCCCGAAGAGCTGCGCGAAGAGATCCGCATCACGGTGCTCCACGAGCTGGCGCACTACTTCGGACTCGACGAGGATCGCCTCGCCGAACTGGGTTACGACTGACGGAAATGGGGGAATGATCGGGCGTCCTCTCACGTTTTCAAATCGCGTGACACCGAACCAGATCCATACAGAGATCGAGCGCATCTCGGAGGAGCGCCAGGAGCTGTGGCAGCGCCTCTCCGAGGGACTCGACACCAGTGTCCAGGGCCAGATCAAGGAGCTGGACGCACATCTGCAAGAGCTGTGGCAGTCGCTCCGCCAGGAGAAGGCTCGCCTCCGCTTCGGTGAGCGCGAGGAGATCGTCCGCCGCGCTCGCGCCGAAGAGCGCCTCGAGCGCGCGGCGTAAGGCTCGAAGCAGGAGTTCGCGCGGCCCGCGCATATCCTTGACGCGTGGCCTTGTTCGGCAAGCCGAAGAGCGAGCCCGTCTCGATCGAGAGCGAGCAGGAGCGCCTGCACGCCATCCGCATCGCAGCCGAGCAGGAGCTCGGCCGTCTCCGCACCGAGCTGACGGAACGCGTCGCCGCCGTCGAGGCGCGCGAGCGCGAGCTCGCCGACGCGATCGCCCGGGTTCGCCGCGACGCCGGCCGTGTCGCGGAGCTCGACGGCAGGGCGCTCGAGCACGCGCAGGTCGGTCTCGCCGCGCATGCCCATGAGCTGAACCGCCGAGAGCGGGAGATCGAGGCGCGGGAGCGAGCGCTGCTTCGGATGGAAACGGATCTTGCGCGACGCGCCGCTGCTGCGGCGGAGACGCCCGAAGAGCGGCTCCTGCACATCGAGGAACGGCTGGAGGCGCTGCAGGAGGCCGAGAAGGCATTCGCACGCACCCAGGGTGAGCTCGCGGCGCGGAGCGCCGAGCTGGCGACCCGTGAGGCGGCACTCGCCGAGCACGCGCTTTCAGGCGTCGTCGACGTCGGGCCGGTCGTCCCGAACCGGGCCGAGATGGACGAGCTCGACGAGCGGCTGCGGCGCCTCGAGCGCGAAACCCGCGAGGCGACGAAGGAGACCGGGTTCGGGGAGAGCCTCCGAGCTCTCGAGCATCGCGGTCTCCGAGGCGGCTCACCCGCCGACTGACGCCTCTAGACTGAAGCGTCCCCGGGGCGTTAGCTCAGCTGGGAGAGCGCCGGCTTTGCAAGCCGGAGGTCACCGGTTCGATCCCGGTACGCTCCATCGCCTGATCAAGTCCTTTCTCGCGTCTGAGAAGGGCCGTGCGGCCGGTGGCACGTTGACCAATGGTCGGCGCGGGATCGCAGATGCGGAGCGGGGTTCGCGGGGTGACATCCCGCAATGCGTGTCAGTCATCCCTGCCGTACCCCCCAACCCCTCGGACGTGATGTGAGTAGCGGGCCCTGAGTTCCGGGGCCGGGCCCTCTGGCGGGCCGCAAGGTCTTCCCACGCGCGCACGCGCGCACGCGCGTAAGAGAGAGGTACGAGAGCACCCCCACCCCCGCCGAAGTGTTCGTCGGGTTGGGGCCCTGCCCGCGGGGGTGCAGTCAGCTATCGCAGCGCCGCCACCTCGTAGACGGCAACGGCGCGGCCGAAACCCTTGAGCTCGATCTTGCCGATCGACGCCACCTCGACGCTCTCCTCCACGGCTGCGAACGCGCGAGGGCCGATCAAGATCTGTCCGGCCTGCGCGTGCGTGCTCAGCCGCGACGCCAGGTTCGTCACCGGGCCAACTGCACCGTAGTCGTAGCGGCCTTCGAAGCCGATGCGACCGAGCGTCGCATAACCGGATTCGATTCCGATTCCCAGGCCGAGCTCCGTTCCCCGCTTGCGCCAGACTTCGGCCAGCTCGCCGAACCGCTCCTGGGCGGCGAGCGCGAGCCGCACGGCCCGCAGCTCAGGATGCTCGACCGGCAGAGGATCGTTGAAGAAGACCATGAGGCCGTCGCCCGCGAAGTGCTCGAGCGTGCCTTCGTAGACGCGGATTAGCTTGCCGAGCGACTCGTGGTACTCACGAAGCACTTCGAGCAGCTCTTCGGGCGCAGCGGTCTCGGAGAACGCGGTGAAGCCGCGGAGATCGCAGAACAAGCAGGAGATGTACGCGCGGTGTCCGGCGAGGAGTCGCTGGCCTTCCGTGCTCGAGATGAGATCCGCGACCTGAGGCGAAACGAAGCGGCCGAGTTCCGTCCGTTGCCGCTCGACCGCTTCGAGCAGGCGCGCGTTCGTGAGCGCGATTGCCGCTTGGTCGGCGAACGTCTGGACGAGTGCGATGTGCTCGTCGCTGAACGGCTGCGGCTCCGGACGAACGACGAGAACAACGCCCAGCAAGTCTTCCTCGACGATGATGGGAACACCAAGTATCGAGCGGTACGTACGCGGGCCGGCGTAGGTGTATTCGGGATCGTCGCGGATGTCGGGAATGTGGACGGGAGCGCGCGTCACAGCCGCGCGGCCGGCTGCCGTTGTTCGATCCAGTGCGTGCGGATGCTCCCTGTCGTAGGCGGCAGGCGCGGCCGGTGCAGTCTCATCCGCGAGAAGGTGTAGAAGGCCTTCCTCGAGCAGAAACAGCGCGCCGTGGTCGGCACGGCACAGCCGCTTCGCGGCTTCGACTATCTCGTCCAGAACCGGCTGGAGCCCGGCTGAGCGAGCGACCGCCTGCAGGACCCCGCTGATCGCCTGCTGCTGCTCGCGCATGTCCTCGAGCTGCCGCGCGAGGTCCGCGTCCGCGGCCGTGGTGCCCATGGGCGGAGATTAGTCCGCTCACGCAGATGTGCGGAAGAGCTCAACGCGGTCGCCGGCCGCCCACTGAGCTGCGGGAACATCACGGCAGCACGCGGCCTGCTCAACACTCTCATCCCCCTCCCCCTCCCGAAGCACTTGGACATGGAGCCTGTTGGTGGGCGGCCGCCTCGAGCGGTACTAGCGAGTTCCTCGCGCGCATGCGTAATGGAAGGTGTCACGAGATCTGACATGCGTCTAACACGAGTCGCAAACGCCTTTGTTCATCAACGCTACAACGCGACCCCCGACAGTGCGTGCCGGACTTCCGACTCATGAAGTAGGTGGCCATCCCCCACCCCTCGAACGCCGTTACCGAGATGGGGCCTGCTCGTCGGGTGCCGCTGACGTATCCACGGAGGAGA
>DASTWH010000240.1:0-3339 GCA_035758735.1 Gaiellaceae bacterium | reverse complement strand
CCGACGAGCGCGATCTCCACGGTGCCGTTCCCACGGCTGGGAACCGTCGCGCTGACGCGGAGGTTGCCGTCGAGCGGTGTCGCGAGCGAGAGCCACCAGACGCGCTCAGCTCGTTTCCCGAAGGTTCGCGTGTAGAGGCGTGAGCGCGGCGCGGCCCACGGCTGGACGACGTCCTGCTCGGCTGCGGCGAGATCGTCGGCGTCCGGGAAGAAGCTGGGGTCGATGATCTGCCACGACGCCGTCGTGATACCGGCCTTGCGCTCGTCCAGCAGCCGATACGCCTCTGCCCAGGCCTCGCCAGGATTCAGGGAGTAGTTCGCTCCCTCGTCACCCGGGTACGCCTCCTTGCGAGAGACGCGGGAGCAGACGTTGGCCGCGCTCGCCCAGCGTTTCGGCCCCCAGTCGATCGCGTTCCAAGGGTCGTTCTGACGATGCCCCGCGATGTGGTGGCCGTACTCGTGGCGGAGGATCTCCTCGGCCGAGGTATCGAAGACCGTCTCGCCCGGAGCGACCAGCTGGTCTCGTCCGTAGCAGCCGAGCGCGCGCGTGCCGCAGATCTCCTGCACCTCGTCGAAGGTCCCGATGTACGCCGTCAGCTGCGCGAGCTCCGCCCCGTGAGTGAGATGCACGAAGAACTCCGCCCACGCCTCGGGGGTGATCTCGGCCGGAAGCGCGTCCGAGACGCGAACGTCGACGACTTCACCCGTCGACGTCGTGATCGGGCCGCCGCGGTACGACACCGCGGACCGCGCCAGCCGGCTCGAGTCGATGTGCGCGACGGCATCGTCGTCGAGCGTGAGCGCTCGCGACGAGGTGTGCGTCGACGCGTCGGCGCCTCGCGCGATCAATGCGACGAGGGCGGCGGCGAGAAGCGCGCCCGAGAGAAGGATGGCGAGACGCCTCATGGTCGGGTGCGCCACCCGCCCCTTATAGCCGCGCGAGTGTGAACGGTGCGTAAGAGATGCGCAGGCGAGGCGCCGTGTACGCCTCGCCTGCGGTCCATCTCGTTACTTGAGGCAGCTGGCGTACAACGTGATGTTCGCCGCTGCCGACGTGCTCCCGTTCGCGAGGTAGAGCTTCCACGAGCCGTCGCTCGCGGGGTACGAGTCGAAGTTGAAGACGGCGCCATCCGACGAGAAGCCTCCGCCGACCGCCTTCTGACCCGCGTCACAGGCGACGGTGAACTCGCCCTCGCCGCTCGCCGCCAGAGACGCCGTGCCGGTCTTTATGGTCACGAGGCCCGCGGCGGAGGCCGCCGGTCGTGCGCCCGCCGGCGACTCCTTGACGGCCACCTGCACGGCCGCGGACGCAATCTGGTTCGCCGTGAACCCGTTCAGCTTCTTCGAGTTGTCGGAGACCAACGCCCGCTTCGCCAGCGGCACTGCGGCCGTGACGACGGCGCCTGCGGTCCCCCCGAGCGCTACGAAGAGCGCGACCATCGCGACGACGAGCGCGGGGCTCGGTCGCTTCATGAGCTTTCCCTCCATGTGACGTCCTCTCTGCGCCCGCCTGCCCAGGCGCGTCGCAGTTGGATGCGCACCTTAAGAGGGGTACGAGACAAATGCAACGTCCGCCCCGGGGGGACCGGCTAGCGCGGTCCTGCGGCGGCGATGCCGGGCTCGACGTCGTCGAACCGGGTGAAGTTCGCGCGGAACATCGCAGCGAGCTCAGCCGCCTTCTCGTCGTATGCGAGCGGATCGGCCCACGTCGAGCGCGGATCGAGGAGACCGCTGTCGACGCCCGGGACCTCGACGGGAACCTCGAGGCCGAAGACGGGATCGACGCGGTACTCGACCGAGTCGAGCCCACCCGAGAGCGCGGCGTCCAGGAGCGTCCGCGTCGCCTGGATCGGCATGCGCCGGCCCTGACCGAACGGGCCGCCCGTCCAGCCGGTGTTGACGAGCCACACCCGCGCGTGGGGGTGGGCGTCGAGCTTCTCGCCGAGCATGCGCGCGTAGACCGACGGCGGTTGCGGGAGGAACGGAGCGCCGAAACAGGCCGAGAACGTCGGCTGCGGCTCGGTCACGCCGATCTCGGTCCCCGCGAGCTTGGCTGTGAAGCCCGAGAGGAACCAGTACATCGCCTGATCCCGACTCAGGCGCGCGATCGGCGGGAGGATCCCGAACGCGTCGGCTGTGAGGAACACCACCGAGCTCGGGTGCCCGGCGCGCTTGGCGGGCAGGGCGTTCGCGATCTGCTCGAGCTTGTACGCCGCACGCGTGTTCTCCGTCTTCGAGTCGTCGTCGAGGTCGAGGACGCCCCGCTCGTCCACGACGACGTTCTCGAGCACCGTTCCGAACGCTCGGGTCGTCGCGTAGATCTCCGGCTCTGCGTCGGGCGAGAGCCGGATGACCTTGGCGTAGCAGCCGCCCTCGAAGTTGAAGACCCCCGTGTCCGACCAGCCGTGCTCGTCGTCTCCGACGAGATGGCGCTGCGGATCGGCCGAGAGTGTGGTCTTGCCGGTGCCCGAGAGACCGAAGAACACGGCGACGCGACCGTCGTCGTCCACGTTGGCCGAGCAGTGCATCGGGAACACGCCCTCGAGCGGGAGGCGGTCGTTCATGACCGTGAAGATCGACTTCTTGATCTCGCCCGCGTAGAACGTCCCGCCGATGACCACCTCGGTGCGGGACGGATGGAGGCAGACGAACGTCTCGGTGCGCGTGTCGTCCTCGTCCGGGACTGCGGAGACGGAGGGCGCGTGCAGGACGAGGGCCTCCGGCTCCATCTCCTCCAGCTCCGCCGCGGTCGGCTCGATGAAGAGCGTCTTCGCGAACAACGCGTGCCACGGGCTCTCGCTGATCACGCGAACGGCGATCCGGTGGGCGGGCTCGGCGCCGGCGAACGCGTCGATGACGTAGACGTCACCCTCGCCGAGCCGCGCGACGACCTTGTCGCGCAGGCGCTCGAAGCCGTCCTCCGAGATCTCCGCATTCACGTCGCCCCACCAGATGCGAGCCTGCGACCCCGGCTCGCGGACGACGAACTTGTCCTTGGGCGAACGGCCCGTGTGCTCGCCGGTGTCCACGACGAGCGCTCCGCCGTCGGCGAGGCGCGCCTCGCCTCGCGCGAGCGCGTGCTCGTAGAGCTGGGACGTCGTCGGATGCCAGAAGACGTGCCCTCGAACGGAGATCCCGTGCTGGGCGAGCTCGTCCCGATCGGGAACGATCGCGATCACGAAACCCCATCCTACGCGGAGAAGCCGCATCGCGGCCACGACAGCCGCCCTGCGGGTCTCCGATGTCCGTTCCCGAGCCGAGAATGCCGCGGGTGATACGCCGCACCAGCTGGGCACTCGTGGTTCTCGCCGCGCTCGTCCTCGTTCCGACCGCGGCGGCC
>DASTWH010000157.1:0-2100 GCA_035758735.1 Gaiellaceae bacterium | reverse complement strand
CGCGAACGCGATCAGCGCGAGCGCGATGTACGGGGTGAAGCGGTGCCCGCGACCCTTCGGCAGCTCCGCTCCCTCGCGGACGGCCGCGATCGGCGGGACGCGCGTGGCGCGGATCGCGGGGAAGAGCCCGGCGACCACGGTGACGATCGTCCCGACGAGCAGCGAGACCACGATCGTCCGCGTCGCGAACACCGTGTCCGCGGCCGGCAGCCCCAGCCCGAGCGCGTCGAAGAGCGCCTCGAGGCCCTTCGCGAGCAGGAAGCCGAGGACGAGGCCGACGAGCGAGGCGAGGAGCCCGATCGCGAACGCCTCGAGCAGCACGGAGCGGAGCACCTGGCGCCGCGAGGCGCCGAGCGTCCGCAGCGTCGCGAACTCGCGCGTGCGCTGGGCGACGGTGATCGAGAGCGTGTTGAAGATCACGAACGAGCCGACGAAGAGCGCGATCCCCGCGAACGCGAGCAGGAAGTAGCGGATGAACGTGGTGAACTCGGCGATGTCGTCGGAGCTCTCCTGCGCCTCCTCGGCGCCGGACTTCACCTGCGCGTCGGCCGGCAGCAGCGGCTGGATGTCCGCGATCAGCTCCGCGGGCGTCGAGCCGTCCACGCCGGCGACGGAGATCGCGTCGTACTGGCCCTCGCGGTCGAAGAGCGTCTGCGCGGTCGCGACGTCGAAGATCGCGAACGTCGCGCTCCCGAGCGACTTCACGTCGCCGTACTGCGCGATCCCCACGACCTCGAAGTCCTGCTTCGGCTGCAGCGTCGAGATCGCGATCGTGTCGCCGAGCGCGAAGTCCTCGCGGTCGGCGGTGCCCGCGTCGACGACGACCTCTCGGTCGTTCTCGGGCCACCGGCCCTCGAGGAGGTTGAGCGGGTTGAAGACGTCGTACTCGGGCGACGTGTCGAGACCGAAGCCGAAGCTCGGCGCGCCGTTCGTGTTGATCGCCTTCCCGTCCTCGCCGACGATCTTCGTGTTGAGCTCGTCGTAGATCCCGCCCATCGCGAGGTCGACCGAGTCGACCCCCCGGATCTCGTCGAGCAGCGACGCGTCGACCGGCGGCGCCTCGGGCTCCTCGAAGTCGACCGAGATGTCCGCCGCCTTGCCGCTGACGACGACGTCGGTGCCGGCGTACGAGTCGGCGAAGATGCTCGAGAACGCCTCGTCGATCGTGTCCGTGAGGATGTAGGTGCCGCTGATCATCGCGACGCCGAGGACGATCGCGAGCGCGGTCAGGACGGTCCTGACCTTGCGGCCGAGCATGCTTCTGAGCGCAAAGCGGGTCACGTGCGCGCGATCTCCTCCATCGTCTCCGAGATCTCGTGCTGGCTCGCGCCCTTGAGCTCGCGGACGATCTGCCCGTCGGCGAGGTAGAGGACGCGGTCGGCGATCGCCGCGGCGCGCGCCTCGTGCGTGACCATCACGATCGTCTGCCCGAGCTCCTCCACCGAGTGCCGGAGCAGCTCGAGGATCTCGGTTCCGGTCTTCGAGTCGAGGTTGCCCGTCGGCTCGTCGGCGAAGACGACCTCCGGCCGCGAGACGAGGGCCCGCGCGATCGCGACGCGCTGCTGCTGGCCGCCCGAGAGCTCCGAGGGGCGGTGCGAGAGCCGGTCCTCGAGCCCGACCGAGGAGATCAGGCCGTCGAAGTACTCCCGCTCGGGCTTCTCCCCCGCGATCGAGAGCGGGAGCGTGATGTTCTCCTCCGCCGTCAGCATCGGCAGGAGGTTGAAGAACTGGAAGACGAAGCCGATGTGGCTCCGCCGGAGCTTCGTCAGGTCGGAGTCCTTGAGGGTCGTGATCTCCGTGCCCGCGATCGCGACCGAGCCGGACGTCGGCTTGTCCAGCCCCGCGAGGATGTGCATCAGCGTCGACTTGCCCGAGCCCGAGGGGCCCATGACGGCGGTGAGCTTGCCCTGCTCGACCCCGAGCGAGACGCCCTTGAGGGCGTCGACTGCGGTGTCGCCTTCTCCGTAACGGCGCGTGACGTCGTCGGCGACGACGACGGCGCCGGGCTTTCCGTTCTCCATCTGCCCTCCCTGGCGGTCTCGTCCGACCCTACCGGGTCACCGGGACGCCGCAGGGGCGGTTAACCACACCTTTACGGAG
>DASTWH010000008.1:0-3699 GCA_035758735.1 Gaiellaceae bacterium | reverse complement strand
AGATCTACTCGCTCAACATCACGAGGCAGGCGGTCAACGCGGGTGTCGTCGTCGTGAGGCCCTCGACGAAGCTCGACGCGGGGATCGTGGCGCTTTTTAGCTCGAACCAGCCCATCCACCCGTGGTTCATGGGCTCACTCGACGAGAACGACGTTCTCGGGTACGCCGGCATTCCCGTGAACGTCAACGGCCAGCTCCCCGACTTCCTCTACTCGGTCGGCGCCGCCGGAGGCGTGTTCCTGCCACCGGGCCGCTACTACGTCTCCGTCGACTCCGGTCGGGATCTCCTGACAGGCCGGTCGCTCGCCGGCCGCTACACGCTGCGCTCGTGGGTGAACGACGTCAGGCCTCCCACGGTGCGTGTCCTCACGACGGCGTTCTCGAGCGGACGACCCACGATCGTCGCGAAGATCACGGACGCGAAGTCCGGCGTCGACCCTCATTCCTTGCAGCTCTTCTTCGGACCGACGGGGCGCCAAACGTCGGTCGGGGCGTCGCTCTTCGACCCGGCGACGGGCATCGCCGCCTTCTCGATCCCGCGGACCACGCTCCCGCTCCAGGCTGGGGCGCAGTTCATGCAGGTGGTCGCGTCGGACTACCAGGAGGCGAAGAACATCAACACGGATTCCGCCAGCCCGCTGCCGAACACGCGTTTCCGGGGTTTCCGCGCCGACGCCGTGCCGCGGCCGACGGTCACCTGGATCACGCCCGAGAGGGGCCGGTGCCTCGCCGCGCGCCAGAAGCTGCTCGTGGTGGCGAACGACAACGTGCAGATCTCGTCGGTCGGGTTCTTCGACGGCCAGCGCCAGATCGGTCGCGTCCAGAAGAACGTCGCAGGCCTCTACGAGATGACGTGGCGCACCGCCGGACGACGGAAGGGACCGCATGTGCTGACCGCCGTCGCCTCGGACGTCCGCGGCCGCGAGGCGGAGGCGAGCCAGACCGTCCGCATCTGCAAGTGATCGCGGCGACGCGGTTCGGCAAGCCGCTCCCCGACGGCGGCACGATCGGCGTGGCCGCGGCGGCGAGTCCCTACGACAACCGCTCCGATGTCCTCCGCGGGATCGAGTGGTGGGAGGCCCGCGGCTACCAGGTGAAGCTCGGCGAGGGCGTCTGGGATCGCGACGACTACGTCGCCGGCGACCCGCGGCGGCGCGCCGAGGATCTGAACACGCTGTTCGCGGATCCCGAGGTCGACGTCGTCCAGGCACTGCAGGGCGGGTTCGGATCCGCACAGGCGATTCCGTTCCTCGACTTCGGCCTCATCGCCGAGAACCCGAAGCCGCTCATCGGCTACTCGGACCTGACCGCGCTCCATGTCGCGATCCGGCAGCGCTCAGGGGTCGCGACGATCTACGGCTACGGCCTCCTCGGCGTCGGCGCGACCGATACGACGTCGTTCTCGAAGGAGCGCCTCCTCGACGTCCTGCGGCTCGGTGGAGCGGGGGAGGTCCCGCACGACCCCGACGACCCGTGGGTCCGCACGTTGCACGGTGGCCGCGTGACGGCGCCGCTCGTCGGCGGCTGCCTCTGGCTGCTCATGCAGACGATGGGCACGCCCTGGGAGATCGAGCTCGACGGCGCGATCCTCTTCCTCGAGGACACCCACACCCCGCCGTACTACCTCGACGGCCAGCTCGTGCAGCTCGCGCACGCCGGCAAGCTCGACCAGGTCGTCGGCGTGGTCGTCAGCCAGTTCGAGAAGTCGGACTACGGCGACCTGCGACCCGTCTCGGACTGGGCGCGGTCGCGCACGATCGAGGATGTGCTCGAGGAGCGACTCGGTTCGCTCGGGATTCCGGCGATCTACGGGCTCCCGCTCGGCCACACGAAGCACCTCGCGGCTCTGCCCCTCGGCGTCACGTGCACGCTCGACGCCGACGCGAGAACGCTCACGGTCGACGAGCCGGCTCTACGCTAGGCGCCTGCGGCTCCTCCTTCTTCGGATGGACGAAGAGGCCGCGCACGACGCCGATCAGCCGCGCCCTCAGCGGCGGCCCGGGCGGCCCGGGCGGCTGTGACCACGCGTACGCGAACTCGGCGCCGAGGAGGAGGATCCAGGCGACGACGTAGACGAAGAAGAGGAACGTCGTCACACCGGCGAGCGAGCCGTAGATGACGTTGTAGCGCGAGAAGTCGGAGAAGACGATCGCGAGCACCTTCGTCGCGCCCCACACGCCGACGGCGGTGAGGACCGCGCCCGCGAGGGCGCCGCGCCGGCGGATCTTGCGCGCGGGCACGAATCGGTAGAGCAGCAGGACGGTCACGGCGATGACCACCATCTGGAGGCCGTCGCGCAGGACGATGCCCGGCGGGGTCGCGACGCCCGCCCATTCGGTGAAGCGGTCGACGAGCTCGCTGAAGAACGCGCCGATCGCGGACAGCCCCACGATGAGGATCACGAGCACGCCGGCCGCCGCGACGAGGATGAAGTCCACGAGCTTGGCCCGAACGGCAGGCCGTCCGCGATCCACCTTCATCGCCGCCTCGAGGCCGAGCCTGATGGACGCCATCATCCCCGACGCGCCCCAGATGAGCGCGACGAGTGAGATGAGCCCGATCGCCGAGAGCGGCGTGGCGATCTGCTCGATCTGCGCCTGGATGTTCCCCTGGCCGTCCTCCGAGACCGGGAGCACGTCGATGATCTCGTTGACGACGCGCTGGCGCAGCTCGTCGTCCTGGAGCACGAGCCCGAAGACGGAGACGAGGGCGATCGTCAGCGGAAACAGCGAGAACAGCACGCGATACGCGATCGCCGCCGCGTACTGCGTGCACCGGTCGGCGAACATGTCCTCGATCGCCCGCGGAAGCGCGCGAGCGACGCCGCGCACGACTCCCGCGAGGTGGTCGAGAGGCCTCCGCGCGAGACGCTCGACCCTCCCCGAGGGCTCGGCGGCGCCGTCACTCATCGTCTGAGTGTACGGAGGGGTCCCGGCTCCCACGATCGACCCCGTGCAGGAGGTACGCGGTGACGGGCTCGCGCTTGCCCTTCACCCGCAGGCCGGGCATCGGCTCGACGATCGCCTGCGGGCCGAGTGCGGCGAAGGTCTCTTGCGCAATCAGGACCTCGCCGACCGGAGCTGCCGCCTGCAGTCGCGCAGCGAGGTTGACGACGTCGCCGACGACGCCGTGCTTGCGATGGCCGCGGGTCGCTCCGACGAGCCCGGTGTGCACCTCTCCGCTGGAGACGCCGACGCGGAACTGCGGCCAGTCCTGGTGCTCGGCTGCGGTGCGCTTCGCCACCCGCTGCAGAACGAGCGCCGCGCGTGCCGCCTTGACCGCATGATCCGCCGTGGAGGCGTCCTTGCCGTAGATGACCATCAGCTCGTCGCCGACGATCTGATGCACCTCGCCGCCCGTGCGCTCGACGATCGGGATGATCCGGCCGAAGTAGGCGTTCAGCATCGCCGCGACCTCGTCGGGCGGATGCTGCTCGGCGAAGGGCGTGTAGCCGGCGAGGTCGGCGATGATCACGCTCACCTCACGCGCCCCCGCCAGCGTCTCGTCGAGGTACAGCGAGCTGAACCGCTCCTCGTGCCACTCCGCCTGCGCGAGGAAGGCGATGAGCAGGAACGACGAGAGCATCAGGATGTGCCACTCCCACCATGAGACCTGCCAGTTCCGCGCGTAGGCGATCACCACCATCGCCTCGGCCAGCAGCACGAACGCGAGCGCGAACGCGAGCACGAAGCGCTCCTC
>DASTWH010000072.1:0-18346 GCA_035758735.1 Gaiellaceae bacterium | reverse complement strand
GCCACTTGCGCAACGGCATGCCCGCCCAGGCGACCGTGCCGCTCGAGAAGGCGAAGCGGGCGGAACCGACGTCGCGCTCCATCCGCGAGGCGCTCGGCATCGCGTACTTCCGGATCCGTCGCTGGGAGGAGGCGGAGGCGGAGTTTCGTGCGCTCGTCGAGCTCGCCCCCTCGGACGAGTTCGCGCACTACGCGCTCGGCCGCGCCCTCGTGAATCAGGGCCGTCGCGAGGAGGCGACGCCGCACATCAAGCTCGCGCACTCGTTGCGGCCGCGGACCTCGGACGGCGACACGCTCGAGTAGCGGTGCGGGCGGTCGTCCAGCGGGTGTCCGAGGCGGCCGTGTCGGTCGGCGGCGACGTGGTCGGGAGCATCGGTCGTGGCGTCGTCGTGCTGCTCGGAGTCACGTCGGACGATGCAGCCACCGACGCCGAGAGGCTCGCCGGGAAGGTCGCTCGGCTCCGCATCTTCGCGAACGACGACGGCCGCTTCGACCACGCACTCGTCGACGTGGGCGGTGCGGCGCTCGTCATCAGCCAGTTCACGCTGATCGCCGACACGAGAAAGGGCAACCGGCCGAGCTTCACGGAAGCCGCGAGGCCGGAGGAAGCGGAGCCGCTCTACGAGCACTTCTGCGCGGCCCTTCGGCGCGAGGGCGTCGGGGTCGCGCAAGGAGTCTTCGGCGAGCGCATGGAGGTCGCACTCGTCAACGACGGGCCCGTGACGATCGTGCTGGACACGTAGGCCGCTCACGAGCGTCGAGCCAGGCGGTGCTATCCTTGGCGCACCACATTTCACCGGCTTCACGAAATGGGCGCGTCGCGCCCATTTTTGTTGAAAGGAGCAACACACAGACCAGATGAGCACGACGTTCGCGAAGGAGCGCACGCTGCAGGACGAGATCGCGCCCGCGGTCGAGTCGCGCGTGCCCGGCGTCGAAGTGCTCGCGGTCGAGCTCCCTTCCCCGAGCCGGATCCGCGTCTACATCGACCACGAGAACGGCGTCGACCATGCCCTGTGCGAGCGTGTCACCTACGTGCTCGACGGGTACCGCTCGGAGTACGCGATCGAAGTCTCCTCGCCCGGGCCGGACCGTCCGCTGCGCAGGCCCGAGCACTTCGCCGACGTCATCGGCGCGCGCGTCTCGGTGCGGGCCGACGGTCGGAAGAACCGCTATCGCGGCGTGCTCACGGACGCCGGAGACGGCACCATCACACTCGACACCGGCGACGCCGGCGAGATCCACATCCCGTACGAGGCGATCGTGCGGGCCAATCTGATCGACGAGGGGTTGACGACATGAGCCAGGAGATCATCGAGGGCATCCAGGCGATCGAGAGGGAGAAGGGCATCGAGGAAGGCGTGCTCATCACCGCCCTCGAGGACGCTCTCCGTGCCGCCTACAAGAAGACGCCCGGGGCGACCCGGCATGCCGAGGTCAAGCTCGACGACGCCGGCGAGTTCCGCGTCTTCGGGATCGAGATCCCCGAGGACATCGAGACGCGGCTCGTGGAAGAGGCGCGCGAGGCGCGCATCACCGAGCTCGAGCAGCTCGAGGAGGAGACCGGCGAGCGCCAGCACACGCTCATCACGGACGACGACCTCGAGCTCGACTGGTCGCAGGTGCCGGCAGAGCAGATCGTCCGTACGGACGTGACCCCCGACAATTTCGGCCGCATCGCCGCGCAGACCGCGAAGCAGGTCATCCAGCAGCGCATCCGCGAGGCCGAGCGCGCGATCATGTACGAGGAGTACGTCGACCGCCAGGGCGAGGTCGTGACCGGCATCGTCCAGCAGGCGGGCGACCGCAACAACGTCCTCGTCGACCTCGGCCGCGTGGAGTCGCTGCTCCCGCGCTCGGAGCAGGTCGACGGCGAGCGCTACGAGCAGGGGAGCCGGATCAAGGCGGTCATCGCCGAGGTGCGCTCGGGCACAAAAGGCCCGCAAGTGATCCTCTCGCGGCGCGATCCGGAGCTCATCCGCGCGCTCTTCGAGCTCGAGGTGCCGGAGATCGCGGACGGGCTCGTCGAGATCCGCGGCGTCGCACGTGAGCCGGGGTACCGGTCGAAGATCGCCGTCGAGTCGCACATGCAGGGAGTCGACCCGGTCGGTGCGTGCGTGGGCCCTCGCGGCTCGCGGGTTCGCATGGTGGTGTCGGAGCTCCGCGGCGAGAAGATCGACATCATCCCGTGGAACACGGAGCCCGCTCGCTTCGTCGCGAAGGCGCTTTCGCCCGCACGGGTACGCGAGGTCTACATCGACGACGAGACGAAGGAGGCCACGGTCGTCGTCCCGAACGACCAGCTCGCACTCGCCATCGGCAAGGAAGGGCTCAACGCACGCCTGGCGACGCGGCTCACGGGCTGGAAGATCGACATCCAGTCCGAGCAGGAGTTCGCGGCCGCCGAGGCCGAGCTCGCGTACGCCGGCTCCGAGGACGGCGAGGAGTTCTCCGGCCGCTGCGCGGCGGTCCTCTCGAACGGCAAGCGCTGTCCGAACGCAGCTCTTCCGGGCTCGCGGTACTGCGGCGTGCCCGCACATCAGGCGCTCGCGAATCAACCCGAGGCCGCGGAGGAGCCCTTTGAGGACGGCGAGCCGACGGACGAGCCGGTCGAGGTCGAGGCCGTCGCGGAGGTCGTCGAGGGGGTCGAGGAGGCCGAGGAAGCCGCCGACGTGGAGGCCGAGCTCGAGGTCGCAGCGGTCGTCGAGGACGCCGTCGAGCGGCAGGAGGAGAGCCGCGAGGGGGCCTGAGGCCTCCGCGGTTCTAGACTGGACGGCAATGGCCGACGGACGTAAGGGACCCAACCGCCCGATCCGACCCCGCCAGGGCCCCGGTGGCCGGAAGCGACGCGTCGTCATCGAGGGTGGGGGAGGGCGCAGCGCGGGCCGGCAGGCCCGGGACCGCTCGAGCGCGCCTCCGCAGCCGCGGCAGGCTCCCGCGCCACCCCCGTCCGGCCCGATCACGGTCGAGTCCGGCGTCACCGTCAAGGACCTCTCGCAGGCCCTCGGCGTCCCCATGCCGGAGCTCATCAAGATCCTCATGGAGCTCGGGCAGATGCGCACGGCGACCCAGTCGCTGTCCGACGAGGAGGTCGAGATCATCGGCTCCCAGCTCGAGCGCGAGATCACCATCAAGCACGCGGCGGAGGAGGAGCTCGAGCCCGCCGAGTACGACGACGCCGAAACCGACCTCGCCCCGCGTCCGCCGGTCGTCACGATCATGGGCCACGTCGACCACGGCAAGACGACGCTGCTCGACGCCATTCGCGAGGCCGCCGTCGTCGAGACCGAGGCGGGCGGGATCACGCAGCACATCGGTGCGTATCAGGCGGAGGTCGACGGTCGCCGCATCACCTTCCTCGACACGCCGGGCCACGAGGCATTCACCGCGATGCGTGCGCGCGGTGCGAAGGTGACCGACATCGCCGTGCTCGTCGTGGCGGCCGACGACGGCGTCATGCCGCAGACGAAGGAGTCGATCTCCCACGCGCGCGCGGCCGAGGTGCCAATCGTCGTCGCGGTCAACAAGATGGACGTCCCCGATGCGAACGTCGACCGGGTGAAGAGTGAGCTCGCCGCCGAGGGCTTGCAGCCCGAGGACTGGGGCGGGACGACGCAGTTCTCCGCCGTCTCCGCGAAGCAGAAGGAGAACCTCGGCGACCTGCTCGAGAAGATCCTGCTCGTCGCCGACGCCGAGCTCGACCTGCGCGCGAACCCGGACGCTGATGCGTCGGGCGTTGTCATCGAGTCGCGGCTGGACGTCGGTCGCGGTCCGGTCGTCACCGTGCTCGTCCACCGCGGGACCCTCCGCGTCGGAGACGCCGCCGTCGCAGGCGACGCGTCGGGCAAGGTGCGCGCGCTCTACGACTACCGCGGCGAGAAGGTGAAGCAGGCCGGGCCGGGCGTTCCGGTCGAGATCCTCGGGTTCGACCATCCGCCGGCGGCCGGTGAGTTCGTCCGAGTCGTCGAGCACGAGCGGCAGGCGAAGCATCTCGCGAACGTGCGCGCCGAGAGGCTGCGCCGCGAGCAGCTCGCCCAGCGGCCGAGGCGGCGCGTCTCACTCGAGACGCTGCACGACGACCTGCAGGCCGGCGAGGTGCAGGACCTGAACATCGTGCTGAAGGGCGACGTCCAGGGCTCCGTCGAGGCGCTCCTCGGCGAGCTGCAGAAGATCCAGCACCCGGAGGTTCGCGTCAACGTCATCCACACGGGCGTCGGCGGCATCACGGAGAACGACATCAACCTCGCCTCGGCGTCCGATGCGCTCGTCGTCGGCTTCAACGTGCGCCCGAGCGCCGATGCGCGCTCGCTCGCCGAGCGCGAGGGCGTCGACATCCGCACGTACCGCGTCATCTACCAGCTCACCGAGGACATCCAGAAGGCTCTCGTCGGGATGCTCTCGCCGGTCGAGACGGAGGAGACGCTCGGAGAGGCCGAGGTGCGGGCGCTGTTCCGCGTCTCGCGGCTCGGGACGATCGCGGGCTGCATGGTCACGTCCGGCGTCGTGCGCCGCGGCGCGCGCGTTCGCGTCGTGCGCGACGGGACCGTCATCTACGAGACCTCGATCGCCCAGCTCAAGCGCTTCAAGGACGACGCGCGAGAGGTGAGCGAGGGCTTCGAGTGCGGCATCCTTCTCGACGGCTTCAACGACGTGAAGGAGGGCGACATCCTCGAGGTCTACGAGACGCGCGAGGTCGAGCGCACCGACCTCGACACGCCCGCCGCAGCGCCGCCGCCTGCCGCAGACGACGACGAGTAGCGCCTCCGTCCGTGGCCAACGGCTACGTCGGGATCCTGACCGTGGAGCTCCACTTCCCGGAGTCGGGCTCGCTCAAGGGCAAGCGCAAGTTCGTGAAGTCGGCGAAGGCGCAGCTGCACGAGCGCTTCGGCGCCTCGGTCGCCGAGGTCGATCATCACGACCTCTGGCAGCGCTCCACGCTCGCGGTCGCGTGCGCGACCCGCGAGCACACCGAGCTCCAGGCGCTCCTCGACGCAGTCGAGCGCTACCTCGGTTCGCAGGAATGGGAGCTCCTGCGCACCGAGCGGGAGGTGGTCGTCCCTGGCGAGCGGTAGCAGCGGAGGCGGGAGGAAGAGACGTGTGAACGAGGCGATCCGCCACGTTCTCTCCGAAACCATTCCGACGCTGAAGGATCCTCGAATCGGCTTCGTGACCGTGACCGGCGTCGAGGCCGCCGCGGGCTACGAGCACGCCACCGTCTATGTCAGCGTGCTCGGGAGCGACGCGGAGCAGGAGCGGACGCTCGAGGGTCTGCGAGCGGCGCACGGAGTTCTCCAGGCGCACGTCGCGCGCCGCCTCGGCACCCGCCGTACTCCGGTCCTGAGGTTCGAATACGATCCCGCGATCGAGAGGGGGGTCCGGCTCACTGGGATCATCGACGAGCTCGCACCCTCGGAGCCCGAGCCCGATGTCGAACCAGAGTGACATGCAGGCGGTCGTCGCCGCCCTGAAGGAGAACGAGCGCTTCGTCGTGACTTCCCACGAGGCGCCGGACGGCGACGCGCTCGGATCGCTCCTCGCAACCGGCCTCGCGCTCCGCGCGCTCGGAAAGGACGTCGTGATGTTCCTCGGCGGCCCGGCGCCGCTTCCGGGCGAGTATCGCTTTCTCGAGCTCGAGAGCCGCGGACTTCAGCGCGAGCGCCCCTCGGACCTGGGCGAGCGCGTGCTCGTCGCCGTCGACTGTGCGAGCGCGAGCCGCGTCGGCGCGGAGCCCGGCATCGTCGATGCTGCGCCGTTCACGGTCAACATCGACCACCACCACGACAACCCCCGCTTCGGCGACGTCGACCTCATCGTCCCGGACGCGTCGTCGACCGGTGAGGTTCTCGCCGACGTCTTCCGCGAGCTCGAGGTCGAGCTGACGCCCGAGATCGCGGAGGCGCTGTACATCGCGCTCGTGACCGACACGGGGCGGTTCCAGTATGCGAACACGTCCCCGAAGGCGCTCAGGCTGGCCGCGGACCTCGTCGAGGCGGGTGCGGACGTCCACCGCGTGTTCCAGGGCGTCTACGAGAACGTCCAGTTCGCGAAGCTGAAGCTGCTCGCTCGCGCCCTCGAGCGGGCCAAGGTGCTCGAGGGCGGCGAGATCGTCGTCTCGCACCTCCTGCGCGGCGACTTCGAGGCGGTCGGGGCCACCGAGCCGTACTCGGAGGGGATCATCGACGTCCTTCGGTCCGTCGAGGGCTCCGCGGTCTCGGCGCTCATCCGCGAGCCGCCTCGCGACAGCGGGCCTGCCCGCAAGGTCTCGCTCCGCTCGTCCGTCGACGAGGTCGACGTGAGCGCGATCGCGAGGAAGTCGGGTGGGGGAGGCCATCGCGAGGCAGCCGGCTTCTCGAGCGACCTCTCCATCGAGGAGATCACCGAGTTCATCGTGCGAGAGGTGACGGACCAGGTCGGATCGCCGGCGGGGCGGTAGTGCCTCCCCGCGCACTCACACCGAGCGGTGTGATCCTCGTGGACAAGCCTGCGGGCCCGACGTCGTTCGCGATCGTCGCCGCGACCCGTCGACGAACGGGGGCACGGACGGGCCACGCAGGAACGCTCGACCCGTTCGCGACCGGCTTGCTGCTGCTCCTGTCGGGGGCGTCGACCCGGTTGCAGTCGCGGTTCGTCGGCCTGTCGAAGCGATACGAGACTGCCGTCGATCTCCGCGCTCGAACGACGACGGGGGACATCGAAGGCGAGCGGATCGACGAGCACGAGCCTCCCGATGCCGCGGCGCTCGAACGCGCGCTCGACCGGCTTCGCGGCGCGGTGGACCTCCCGATCCCCGCTGCCTCGGCCGTCAAGATCGAGGGTGAGCGCGCCTACGCGCTCCACCGTCGCGGCGTGGCCGTCGAGATGCCCGTTCGCACCATGCATGTGCACGAGCTCACGCTCGCCGGCTACGACGACGGGATCGCGAGGCTCGAGCTGCACGTCTCGTCGGGGACCTACGTCAGGGCGATCGCGGAGGCGCTCGACGGGCACTGCGTGTCGCTGCGGCGCACGGAGATCGGGCCGTTCCACGTCGACGAGGCCGACCCGGAGCGGATCCTCTCCCCCGACGATGCGCTTGCGCGGCTGGCATGACCGTCGCCCGAGATCCAGCGCAGCTCGAGGTTCGGCCTCGTGCAGTCGCGATCGGAAGCTTCGACGGCGTCCACCGCGGGCATCGGGCGGTCGTCGACGCGGTGCGCGCGACCGGGCTCGCGCCGACCCTCATAACCTTCGACCCCCACCCCCGGATCGCGCTCGGCAACAAGGTCGAGCTGTTGACGACATTGGAGCGCCGTCTCGAGCTCCTCGACGAGGCAGGTGTCTCCGACGTGCTCGTCGCCGCCTTCACGCCGGAGCTCCAGCAGCTGACACCCGAGGAGTTCGCCGAGCGGTTCCTGCGCGCGACGGGCGTCGAGGTCGTCGTCGCGGGCGCGGACTTCCGCTTCGGCGTGCGCCGGTCCGGTGATCTCGCGCTCCTGGAGACGCTCGGCTTCGGCGTCCACGTCGTGCCGGAGCTCTCCGGCGTCTCGTCGACGGCCATCCGCGCCGCGCTTGCCGAGGGTGACGTCAAGAGTGCTGCCGCGATGCTCGGTCGCCCGTTCGAGCTGGACGGCGTGGTCGTCGCGGGGGATCAGCGCGGCGGGACGCTGGGCTACCCGACCGCGAATCTCCGTCTCGAGGCCGATCTGGCGTGCCCGCAGTACGGCATCTACGCCGGCTTCGGGCTGGATCACCGCGCGGCCATCTCGATCGGCACGAACCCGCACTACGGCGGCTCCGAGCGCAGGATCGAGCCCTTCCTCCTCGACTTCGACGGCGACCTCTACGGAAAGAGGCTCGTCGTCGAGCTGTGGGAGCGACTGCGGGACGAGGCCGTCTTCGAGTCGGAGGCCGCACTCGTCGAGCAGATCGCCCGCGACGTCGAAGCCACGAAGCAGGCTCGGAGGCCGTAGCGCGATAGCTAGCGTTGGGCGGGTGACCGCGCAGAACGGCCAGCCGCTCATCCATGCCCGCGATCTCGTGAAGCGCTTCGGCGACTTCGTCGCCGTGGACGGCATCGACTTCGACCTCCAGAGGGGCGAGGCATTCGGTTTCCTCGGCCCGAACGGGGCAGGGAAGACGTCGACGATGCGCATGATCGGCTGCGTCTCGCCCGTGACCGACGGCACGCTGACCGTCCTCGGGCTCGACCCCGCGAAGGACGGCTCCAAGATCCGCGCCCGGCTCGGTGTCGTGCCCCAGCAGGACACGCTGGACATGGAGCTGACGGTCCGCGAGAACATCGTCATCTACGGGCGCTACTTCGGGCTCTCGCGAAAGGCGCTCGGCGCGCGCGCGGACGAGCTCCTCGAGTTCGTCGAGCTCGCCGAGCGTGCGAACGACCGGGTGGAGCCACTCTCGGGCGGCATGAAGCGCCGGCTCACGATCGCCCGCTCCCTCGTCAACGACCCCGATGTCCTCCTCCTCGACGAGCCGACGACGGGACTCGACCCACAGGCACGGCACGTCGTCTGGGACCGGCTCTACCGGCTGAAGCGTCAGGGCGTGACGCTGCTCCTCACGACCCACTACATGGACGAGGCCGAGCAGCTCTGCGATCGGCTCGTCGTCATGGACCGGGGCAAGATCGTCGCCGAGGGGTCGCCGCGCGACCTGATCGCTCGGTACGCGACGCGTGACGTGGTCGAGCTGCGCTTCGACGACGGCAGCCGCCCCGAGGATCTGAGCTACTGGACCGATGGGCTCGTCGAGCGCGTCGAGGCGCTCCCGGACCGGGTGCTCCTGTACACGCCCGACGGCGACGCGGCGACCCACGTGCTCCACGAGCGCGGACTCGCACCGGAGAGCGTCCTCGTGCGACGCAGCACGCTCGAAGACGTGTTCCTCCATCTCACGGGGCGAAGCCTCATCGAATGACCGCGTTGACGTACACCCTGAGGCCGCTCGAGTACTTCCTGACGGCGTACAGGCGCGTCTGGCGCGGCTCGGCGGTCACCACGGTCGTCACCCCTGTCGTCTACCTGCTCGCGCTCGGGGTCGGGCTCGGCGTCTTCGTCGACCGCTCCGCCGATCTCGCGAGCGGCGTCTCGTACCTCGAGTTCGTGGCGCCCGGCCTCATGGCGGCGACCGCGATGCAGATCGCGTCCTTCGAGTCGGCGTGGCCCGTGCTCTCGGCGATCAAGTGGGACCGCCAGTACCACGCGATGCTTGCGACGCCCCTCCGCATTCGGGACGTCGTGTTCGGCCACCAGGCGTACTTCGCGTTCCGGCTGTTCCTGACGGCGACCATCTACTTCGTCGTCATCACTGCGTTCGGAGCCGTCGAGTCGCCGCTCGGGATCCTCGCGATTCCGGTGACGGTGCTCGTCGGGCTCTCGTTCTCGGGGCCGATCGCGGCGTGGGCGGCGCACGCGCAGAACGAGGCTTCGTTCGTCGCGATCTTCCGGTTCGTGATCCTCCCGATGTTCCTGTTCTCCGGGACGTTCTTCCCGATCTCGAACCTTCCGACGCCGCTCGAGGTCATCGCGTGGTTCACACCGCTCTGGCACGGAGTCACGCTCTGTCGCGATCTCACGCTCGGCACGGTCTCGTGGGGCGACCTCGGCCATCTGGCATACCTCCTCGCCTTCGTGGCTGTCGGCCTGCTCGCCGCGCGCTGGACGTACACGAGGAGGCTCGTCGTATGACAGAACTGGTCGCGCGTGCCCGCCTGACGGCCCCGTCGCGCCCGCTCGCGGGCGGCCTTCTCCTCATCGAGCGGAACGTCATGGTCTATCGCCGGACCTGGATGATCCTCTTCTCCGGCTTCTTCGAGCCGCTCTTCTACCTCTTCTTCTTCGTCTACCCGCTGCAGGAGTTCATCGGGGACGTCACCTTCGAGGGCGACACGGTCGAGTACGCCGCGTTCGTGGCGCCCGCGCTCCTGGCGGCTTCCGCCATGAACGGCGCGTTCTACGACGCGACGAACGTGTTCTGGAAGCTCCGCTACGGGAAGGTGTACGACTCGATCCTCGCGACGCCGATCGGGCCGAAGGACGTCGCGATCGGCGAGACGATCTGGGCAGTGGTGCGGGCGATGCTCTACTCGACCGCGTACCTGCTCGTGATCGTCCTGCTCGGGCTCGTCGACTCGCCGTGGGCGATCCTCGCGCTGCCCGCGTGCTTCGTCATCGGCTTCGGATTCGCGGGCGCCGGAATCGCCGCGGTCACCTGGATGCGGACGTGGAAGGACTTCGACCTCATCCAGCTGATCATGCTGCCGATGTTCATGTTCTCGGCGACCTTCTATCCCATTTCGGTGTACCCGCAGGTGCTCGAGTGGATCGTCCGCTGCCTTCCGCTCTACCACGGCATCGAGCTCGTGCGCTCGCTCTGCACGGGAACGGTCGGCTCGTATCAGCTCGTGAACGTCGCCTACCTGCTCGCGCTGGGCCTCGTCGGTCTCTGGGTCTCCTCGCGACGGATCGACAAGCTCCTACTGAAGTAGAGCGGCGCCGCTCCGGCGCGGGTCGCCCGCTGCCCCGGCGCGGCCGACGCACGAGACGCCGCCGAAGTAGTGGTGGAGGCGATCCCAGCGACGGACGGTGCGTCCGCTCTCTTCGAGCGTCGTGAGCGCGGTGTCGTCGACGCCGGGCTCTGCGTCGACGAGCTCGGCCGTCGGGTGGACGCGCGGGAGACCGACCGCGGTCTCCGCGTCCAGGCCCTCGTCGAGGATCGCTGCCAGGACGGTCGCGAGCGCCGTCCGCAGACGGGTCGCGCCTGCGGCCCCGATCGCGAGCTCGAGGCCGTTGTCGTCGAACGCAAGCGCGGGCGCCATGCGGCTCTCGAGACGGTCGCCCGGTCCCGGACTTCCGAAGGCGATGTCCGACTCGCCGAGCAGGTTGTTCAGCTGCAGGTCGAATCCGGGGAGCCACACACCGGCTCCGACCCCGAGCGAGTGTGTCAGCACGCACGCTCGGCCATGGGCGTCGACCGCGACCATGTTCGTCGTGTGCTCGCCCGTGGACGCCTGTGGCTCGAACGCCGCAACGAGCCCGAGGACGCGCTCCGCGCTGGTCAGCCCACGGATCGTCGGCATGCGGTCGAGCAGCTCCGGAACCCCTGATAGACCGCCGCGCGTCGCGATTCGCCGACCGGCATAGGACACGCCGACGGGATCGCGCCAGCGTGGCCGGTACGACGCGAGGTCGCTTGCGTCCAGGACGATGCCGTCGACCCGAAGGAGAGCCTCGGCGAGCGAACCGCGGTAGACACTTTCGACGCCTTCCTCTGCGAGCGCCTCGAGCGCCCCTGCGGTCCCGGGCTGGTCGAGCACGTCGCCCTCACCGAGCGTCCGACCGTCGCGCGTGTAGAGATCGGCACCCCGTCCGAGCGAGTAGAGCCCGCCGAACATCTCGAGCGAGCGCGCGTGCATCTCGGGGAGAGGGACGCCGGCGCGCGCGAGCGCGAGCGCCGGCTCGCACAGCCGCGCCCAGGGAAGCCGCCCGAGTCGCTCCCACAACTCACCGAGAGCGGCAGGTAAGCCGGGCACGGCGCACGATGCCGGGCCGATCGAGTAGACGACGGGCTCGTCTCCAAAGGGGATCTCGAGCTCGGTGAGATCCCCGACTCCCGAGGGGATCGCGGCGAACCCGTCGAGTCCCATGACGCGCGACCCGTCGAACGCGATCGCGTGGCACCCGGCCAGCAGACCACTCATCACGGTTTCCGCGACACACGACGCCAGCGCCATCGCGACGACGGCGTCCGCGGCGGTCCCGCCCTCCGCGAGGATCTCCGCACCGACCTCCGCCGTTGCCGGATGCCCGGCCGCCACACCAGCTCTCATGAGGTCATCCTGACGACCACACTCGGCCGCAGAGCGGCCGACCTCAGGGACTTTTCTCACGACCGGAGTCTGCGCTAGCGGATTCCGGTCACGCGCATGCGATTGGTCCCGGCGGATCGCCGCTGAACCGGCCGAGCCGGAAGGTGAAGTCACGCAACGGCCAGACGACGGCGAACACCTTCGCGAAGATCGCGTCGCGGAGAACGGGGCCGAACGTGCGGCTGTCGATCGCCCCGGTGCGGTTGTCGCCGAGCAGGAAGTACTGCTCGTTCGGGACGGACACCTCCTTGAACGGCGGCGTCGTGATGTCGTCGATCTTGATGTCGTTGACCCAGACGGCGCCGGCGCGGCCGACGATCGTGTCACCCGGTCCAGCCGCGACCCGCAGAACCAGCGTGCGGTCGTCCGCGTCCGCGTCGGGGATGACACGGTCGTCGGTCTCGGCGGCATGGACGGCGACGACGTCACCCTCGTCCGGGTCGGAGATGCGATTCGTGAAGCCTTGCGCCAGGACGCGACCGTCACACGCGGGGATGGTCGTCGCCATGGACGCGTTGTCGCCCCTCACGGGAACGAGCAGCTCCGCGAAGTCGAGCACGACGAGGGCCGCCACGGCGATCACGAGGATCGCGAGCGCACGGATGATCCAGCGGAGCATCGCTGCTACCCTTCCCGAAGCCGCAGTCGCGGCCCCGGCGTGCTTCTTCCTTCACGCGGGGCGGGGATTGCGGAGTCGTCTATCAGGAGGAGATGCATGAGCCTCACCAAGGAAGTCAAGCTGGAAATCGTCGAAAAGCACGGGAAGGGTTCCGCCGACACTGGTTCGGCGGAAGTGCAGGTAGCCCTCCTCACGAGACGCATCAACGATCTCACCGAGCATCTGCGAACGCACCCGAAGGACCACTACTCGCGACGCGGGCTCCTGAAGCTCGTCGGCAAGCGGCGGCGGTTCCTCGACTACCTCTCGAGAAAGGACATCGAGGGCTACCGCGCCCTCATCAAGGAGCTCGGCCTCCGCCGGTAGCGCTCCGAGACGAAGCGGCAGACAGGGAAGGTGGAAGTTTGAGCGAGTCTCGGCGTCGAGACTGACTCAAACCTCCACCTTCCGCACACGAAGGAAAGGTGAAGGGATACCTCACATGAGCACAACCGCAACCGGGCAGATCGCCTCGGTTTCCGTCGACGTGGGCGGTCAGGAGATCGTCTTCGAGACGGGCAAGCTCGCCAAGCAGGCCGACGGCGCCGTCGTCGTCCGCTCGGGCGAGACCATGATCCTCGCAACCGCCGTCGGCAGGCCCGACGCGCGCCCCGACGCGGACTTCTTCCCGCTGACGGTGGACGTCGAGGAGAAGATGTACGCCGCCGGGAAGATCCCGGGCGGCTTCTTCAAGCGGGAGGGCCGCGCCACCGAGCGCGCGACGCTGACCGCACGCATGATCGACCGCCCGATCCGGCCGCTCTGGCCGAAGGGCTTCCGCAACGAGGTGCAGGTCATCTGCACCGTCCTCTCGGCGGACCTCATGACGCCGCACGACATCCTCTGCATCAACGGGGCCTCGGCGGCTCTGATGATCTCGCCGCTGCCGTTCCTGGGGCCGATCGGCGCCGTTCGCGTCGGGCGCATCGACGACGAGTTCGTCGTGAACCCACACCTCGAGCAGCTCGGGGAGTCGACGCTCGACCTCATCGTCGTCGGCACGAGCGAGGCGCTCACGATGGTGGAGGCCGGGGCGGATCAGGTCCCCGAGGACACCATCCTCGAGGCGCTGGAGCTCGCGCACGCCGAGATCCGCAAGATCTGCGAGGCGCTCGAGGGCCTGCGCCAGCAGGTCGGCAAGGCGAAGTGGGTCGACGTCGACCTGACCGCCGAGCTCGAGGCTGCCCACGGCGACGCGGTCCGCACTGCGATTGCGGGTCACGGCATCAAGGAGGCCGGCACGGTCGTCGACCAGCTCGTGGAGAGCCTGTCGCCGGCGGTGTCGCTGACCTCGACCGAGGAGGACTTGACGAAGCGGGCGCAGATCCGCGCGAGCTTCGCAGCGATCCTCGAGAAGGCGCGCCTGTCAGCCATCGAGGGGCCGCTCCGCGAGCAGTTCCTCTCGGACCTCCGCGAGCTCACGGACGCCGAGCAGGACTCGAAGGAGCTCAAGTCGGCGAAGCGCGACCTCCTCCTGAACCGGATCCTCGAGGAGCTCGAGCTGCCGTTCCCCGTCGGTTCGGAGCCGGCCGAGGGCGAGCCGGCCGTCAAGGACACGCAGACGAAGCAGTACGTCAAGCGGGCGTTCGACGCCGTCTACAAGGACCTCGTCCGCAAGAAGATCGCCGTCGACAAGCGCCGTCCCGACGGTCGGTCCGAGGAGGAGATCCGCCAGGTGTCCGCCGAGGTGCAGGTCAGCCCGCGGACGCACGGCTCTGCCCTGTTCACACGGGGCCAGACGCAGATCATGACCCTGCTCACGCTCGGGACGATGAAGGAGGGGCAGCGGATCGACGACCTCTCGCTCGAGCAGAACCGCCGCTACATGCACCACTACAACTTCCCGCCGTTCTCGGTCGGGGAGACGGGGTTCATGCGTGGCCCGAAGCGGCGTGACATCGGCCACGGCGCCCTCGCGCAGCGGGCCCTCGAGTCGGTCATCCCGCCGGTCGAGGACTTCCCGTACACGCTCCGCCTCGTGTCCGAGACGCTCGAGTCGAACGGCTCGTCGTCGATGGGCTCGGTGTGCGGTTCGACCCTCGCGCTCATGGACGCGGGCGTGCCGATCACGGCTCCCGTCTCGGGCATCGCGATGGGCCTCGTGAAGGAGGGCGACGACTACGTCATCCTCACCGACATCCAGGGCGCCGAGGATCACCTCGGTGACATGGACTTCAAGGTGGCCGGGACGCGGGACGGGATCACCGCCCTGCAGATGGACATCAAGATCACGGGTGTCACGCAGGAGATCATGCGGGCAGCGCTCGAGCAGGCGAAGCGGGCGCGTGTGGCGATCCTCGAGACGATGCTCGAGGCGATTCCGGAGCCGCGGGCGGAGATGCCAGGACACGCCCCGCGCATCTCGACGATCAAGATCGACCCCGAGTTCATCGGGATGGTCATCGGCAAGGGCGGCGAGACGATTCGCGGGCTCGAGGCCGACTTCGACGTCCAGATCGACATCGAGGAGGACGGGACGATCCTCGTCTACTCGACCGAGGGCGAGAAGGGCGAGGCCGCGGTGTCCGCGATCCACGCGCTCACGAAGTCGCCCGAGGTCGGCGACACGTACACGGGCAAGGTCGTGAAGACGACCGACTTCGGTGCGTTCGTCGAGCTCAAGAAGGGAACGGACGGCCTGCTCCACGTCTCGAACGTCGGGCCGGGCCGGGTCGCCCACATCCAGGACGTGATGGACCGCGGCGACGTCGTCGACGTCCTCGTCCAGGAGGTCGACAAGGAGCGTGGCCGCATCGGGCTCAAGCTCGTCGCGAAGCACGAGAACGGCGGGCTCGTCACTCCCGAGGAGCTCGTCGAGCGGGCGAAGGACGCACCTCCGCGGCCGCCCCGCGAGGAGCGTCCGCGCGGCGGACGCGACCGCGGCCGCTCACCCGAGCGGGCCTAGGACACGAAGGGCGGCGAGAGCCGCCCTTCGTCATTCCGTGCTCGACTGAAGCCGTAGGCACGGCATGTTCCTTCCGACTTTGCTCGACCTGCATCGAAGCTCACTCGTCTGGACGCCCCGAGTCACCCGGGTGAGCGATGTGGCCGTGAGGCGTCGGTGAAAGCGTTTCGCGCAGCCGCCGAATCGACTTAGCCCGAGGGGGAGACAAAGGAGGGCATCGTGAGGAAGTCGCGGTTCCTCGTCCAGCTGGGCGTGGCGCTGGCCGTCTTCATGGTCCTGTTGGCGCCGGCCCAGGCCAACCCAGATCCCGTAACGATCACGAAACACGCCAATCTCGGCTTCAGTACGAGCGTTCCCGTCGACGCGGACACCGGCGTGGCGAATCCACCGTGCCTGTTGGAGGTGGCCTTTTGTCTGTTCCGCGGAGCGGTCGCCTTTCACGGCACGCTCACGGCGAACGTGAAGCTCGCGACCGACGTCGCGCTCACGTACGACCCGGCCAACCTGAACACGCCGAACGGGCCCCTGCCCGTCTCGGTCAAGTACACGCCGACACCCAACGGCTCGACCGTCTCGTATTCGCTCAGCGGAGACATCACCTTCAACTTCAGCGGGTGCACGAACTGCCCCGCGACGCTGCCCTTCACGGCGAGCTCGGCGCCCAACACGTTCACCGCGCCGATGAACGCGGACGCTCCGGTCACGATTCCGGGCACGAGCTCGGGCATCACACTGAACGTCGCAGGGCTCGACGTGATCACGGCGTCGCTCGGGAGCTCCCTCACGCTCGCACCGGCTCCTGCGGGTGTGGTTCCGGGGCTCGGCGGGGCGGCGGCCGTCGTGCAGGTCACCGGCGCCAGTGGTGCGCCGATCCTTCCCATCGAGTGGGACTCCTCCGGTGCAGCCCAGTCGTTCAACCTGACGACGCCGGCCAGCCCCACCGCACTCGGCATCTCGCTCAAGCCGCTCGTCCATTGGGTCGGGACGTCGGGCAGTGCGCAGATCAACCTCCACTGGACCGATGACTTTCGGGATCTCGTGGAGGTCATCGCGGACATCGCCAGCGCCGGCGTCTGCCTCATTGCCGACTGCTCGATCGACGACCCCGATCCGATCGGCCTGTTCTCCGGAGGGCTGGGGCCGGTGTATACCGACGCCGGGCTCGACACGGCGATCGGGACTGCCATCGGAGGCGTGGCCGGGCCACTGGTAGCGGCGCGGGTCGCAGCAGGGTTCGTCCCGGTGCCACTGACCGAACCACCATTGGACACGATCCCGCCCCTGACAATGGGTGCGCTCGACTTCGCCGTGCCGTCGGTGTCGATTACCGGCGCGCCCGCCGGAGTCGTGCTCCTGGGCAACTCGATCAACCTCAACGCTGTGCCAAGCGGAGGAACCAGCCCGTTCACGTACGCGTGGACGAAGAACGGCTCGCCATTCGCGACGACGCAGAACATCACCGACACCCCGGCGCTCGGAAGCACGACGTACGCGGTGACGGTGACCGACTCGCTCGGGGCGGTGTCGAATACGGCTTCGACCGTGGTGCAGGTCTACAACTTCACGGTCGCCGGCAGTCCGACGAGCCAGCAGGTCCTGACGACCGGGTCGAACACCTACGCGATCACGGAAGCACTGGTTGCCGGGTCGCCGCTCACCGGGCTTCCCACGATCGGGCTGTCGCTGTCCGGCCTGCCAGCCGGGACCACGGCGAGCTTCAATCCTGCGACCGGAACTGCCGGAGGCTTCACCTCGACGTTGACGATAACGACCGCCAACGCGCCGCCAGGGACGTACCCGCTGACGCTCACGGGAACGGACTCTCGGGCGCTGATCGGCGGGACGAGAACGGCATCCCTGAGTCTGACGATCCTCACTCCCGCCCAGGCCATCCCGGCCGTGATCACGACGATCGAAGGGCTCGAGACAGCAGGAGTGCTGAACCACGGCCAGGCGAACTCGTTCATCGTGAAGCTGAATCACGCGATCGACAGCCTGAACTCGAAACCGGATCAGCCGACCGCCTGCAACCAGCTGCAGGCGTTCGTCAACGAGGTCAACGCCTACGTGCAGTCCGGCAAGCTGACGCAGGCGCAGGCCGACTCGTTGCTCGGTGGGCCGCTCGGGATCCTGGCGATCATGGCGGCGATCCCGTGTGACACATAACGAGCGCAGCGACATAGCGACACATCGAGGGGGCGGCGCGAGCCGCCCCCTCTTCACTCCTCTGGCTCGGTGCGTTACTCAGCTGCGAAAGCCCGGGCAGTGAATCTTCGAACGGGCCAAGCTCGATCGCGAGCGACTCGCCTGAGCCGGCGATCAGGGTTGACCGCGACAGCGCTGCCGACCGCCTCGAGGAACGGAATGTCCGTGTGGGAGTCCGAGTAGGCAATAGAGGCGGAGAGATCCAGGTGCTCGGAAGCCGCGAATTCGACGACCGCGTCGGCCTTTCCCTGACCGAGCAACCTCCGCTCGATACGACCCGTGAAGCGGCCGTCGCGCGTCTCCGCCCGCGAGCCGAGTGCGCCGTCGAGGCCGAGCTCTCTCGCGACACAGTCACCGATCTCCTGCAACGCGGCCGAGACGACGAACACGGAGCGACCGTCCGCTGCATGTGCCGCCGCGAGCTCGACTGCCTCCCGATAGACGAGAGGCTTCAGCACCGTCGACCACGCGTCGGAGACGATCTCGCGCAGCAGCTCCGTGGGGCGGCCCTTCAGGATCTCGATGGCCGAGTCCGTCGCCTGGCCCTCTCGTCCGCGTGGGGCTCCGACATGCGCGAGAACGGCTTGTGCGAACCGCGCTTTCAGGACCTGTCGTCGGCCCGCGAGCCCGCGTTCGTGAAAGGGTCGGGCGAGGGCGAGCGAGCTCGAGCTCGCGATCAGAGTGCGGTCGAGATCGAAGAAAGCCGCCGCGGTCAC
>DASTWH010000420.1:0-10516 GCA_035758735.1 Gaiellaceae bacterium | reverse complement strand
CGCGTGCCTCGGGTTCCTGCGCCACAACTTCTTCCCGGCGAGGATCTTCATGGGCGACTCGGGCGCGCTCTGCCTCGGCTTCATCCTCGCCGCGGTGTCCATCCAGGGCCTGCTGAAGACCGCGTCGACCGTCGTCCTCGTGCTGCCTTTGCTCGTCCTCGCCGTGCCGATCATGGACACGTCGTTCGTCGTCGCGCGGCGTCTGAAGCACAACCGGCCGATCTACACCGCCGATCGCGGCCACCTCCACCACCGCTTCCTCAACATCGGCTTCTCGCAGCGGCGGGCCGCGGTGACCATGTGGCTCTGGTGCGCGAGCCTCGCCGGCGCCGCGCTCGCGACGCGGTTCGTGCCCTTCCGCGAAGGGGGAGAGTGGCACCCGCTGCAGAGCTTGCTCGTCCTCGTGATCGGCCTCTTCGCGATCGCGTTCTCGATCTACGTCGTCTATCTGCTCGAGATCGTGAAGCTCGCGAACCCGCGCGTCCGCAAGCGCGAGAGGGAACAGGACGAGAACCGCGAGCGCCTGAGCGCCTAGGCGCCGCTCGCCCGGTCGACGAAGTCGGCGAGCACGTCGTTGAACTCCGGGTGCCGCTGCACCGCGTGTCCATACCCCGGGAGAACGACGCGCTCCGCGCGGAGCTCGCGCTCGAGGACGCCGCAGATGACGTCGTAGGCCTCGAGGTGCGCGCCGGAGACGACGAGTTTCGGGAACGAGGTCTTCGCCAGGGTGGCGAGCGGGATGTCCGCCTCCCACGGCCCGCGCTCGACCGCGAGCGTCCGGGCGCCGTGCTCGAGCTCGGGCGGCAGCGGAGAGGGCGGGTCGTACTCGGAGCCGACTGCCGCGAGGAACCGACGGAGGTAGACGTCCGGCTCGACCGTCTGCGCGGAGGCGTACAGCTCCATGCCCGCCCGCGCGAACGCGTCGACAGCCGGAACTCCCGCGGCCACCCGCGTCGACGGCGGCTCGATGACCGTCAGCGAACGGAGCGCGTCCGGTCGAGAAGCGGCGGCGAGGAGCGAGACGATCCCCCCGTACGAGTGCCCGACGAGGTGGTCGCGGGGCTCGAGCAGGCCGGCGACGAGCGCCGCGTCGCTCTCGAAGTCGACGCGGTCGACCGGAGGATTCGGAGGAAACCCCGGCCGGTCGAGCACGACGAGCTGGAACCGCTCGGCGAGCGGGCGCTGCGCCGCCCACGTCCCGCGACCTCCCATGACGCTGCCGTGGACGAGCACGATCCGCTCCATCGGGCGATCGTAACGTGCTGTAACGAAGTCGGCTGGATTTCGTTCAGCCAAGCGCCATTCTGGTGTTACAAGCTCGCTGATATGCTCCGGCCGGGATGACGCCGGACGCGGCCCCCTCGCCTCACTCTCTCGCCACCGCCTCGGGGCTCCTCCTGGGCACGCTCGGCGCGGCCATGCTCGTCGGAGCGCTCATCGGCTGGGCGCTCGGGGGCTGGGGCATCGGCCTCCTCATCGGCGCGATCGTGGGCATCCCGTTGGGCGCGGCGGTCGTCTATCAGGTCTACGGCCGAGGGGCGAACGCATGAGCGCGGGGATCTTCTCGACGCCGCGACCGCTGCCGAGCCGGTTCGGGCCGACGCTCGCCGGCGGCAGCATCATCGCCCTCGCGCTTCCGATCTTCGCGATCGCAGGCTGGCCGCTCCAAGGGTGGGCGCTCGCCGCCGTCCTCTGGGTCGCATCCGAGATCTTCGCCCTCGTACTGGCGCGGCTGCCGAACAACCCCGATAACCTCGCCGCCGCAGGAATGCGGGGCATCGGAACAACCTCTCGCGCGCTGCTCGTCGGCGTCGTGCTCGTCATCGTCACGGTCCAGAACGAGTCCGTGGGGCTTTCGGCTGCCCTCCTCTACGCCGTGGCGTTCACCGTCGAGCTCGGGGTCGGTCTCGCGACCTACTTCGGCGGGGAGGCAAAGGCGTGAAACGCGCGCTCGCGATCGCGACGCTGCTCGCGCTGACACTCCCGTCGCTCGCGCTGGCGCAGTCCGGGGAGGAAGAGACGAAGTTCGACCCCTCGGAGGAGTGGCACCTCCAGACCTGGGGCCCGGAGCTGAAGATCGGGCCGATCGACATGTCGATCAACAAGGCCGTCGCCTACCTCCTCCTCGGCACCGTCTGCTCGATCCTCCTCGGCATCGTCCTCATGCGCGTGAAACCGGGCCGCGGTCCGAACCGCCGCCAGGCGCTGGGGGAGACGATCTACGAGGTCGCACAAGTACAGGTCGCCGAGCAGGGGCTGCCGACGAAGGCCATCGGGCGCTGGTTCCCGTACGTCGCCACGCTGCTGATCTTCATCTGGACGATCAACATCCTCGGGTTCATCCCGCTCCCGCTCTCCGACGAGCGCTGGCACATCGGCGGCATCAGCATTCCGACGTTCGCGATCTTCGCGGCCACGTCGACCCTGTCGGTCACGCTCGCGCTCGCGCTGATGACGTGGGTGTTCACGCACGTCGAGGGGATCCGTGAGAACGGGGCGTGGGCGTACTTCAAGAGCTGGATCCCCGAGGTCCCGAAGGCGATGCTGCCCCTCATCATCCCGCTCGAGATCCTCGGCCAGTTCATGCGCCTCATCAGCCTCTCGATCCGTCTCTACGCGAACATGCTCGCGGGGCACATGCTGATCCTCACGTTCATCGGGCTCATCTTCGTGCTCGAGAACGTCTTCCTCGCCGTCATCGCCGTTCCGGCGGCGACGGCGTTCTACCGCTTCGAGGTCGTCATCGTCGTCTCGATCCAGGCGTATATCTTCGCCGCCCTGTCAGCCATCTACATCGGCTCGGCCATCGAGCCCGAGCACTAAGGAGGAGTACCCGCAATGCTTTCCTCGTTCTTCTTCCTCGCCGCCGCCGAGGACGGGGCCGACGCCGGCAAGGCGATCGCGCTCGCGCTCGGCATCGGTCTCGGCTCGCTCGGAGCCGGCATCGGCATCGGCAACATCTTCGGCTCGATGATCCAGGCCGTCGCCCGGCAGCCCGAGCTCCGCGGCGAGCTCACGGGCATCCAGTGGCTCGGCTTCGCGCTCACCGAAGCGGTCGTGTTCTACGGCCTGATCGGCGGCCTCCTCGCATACGTCCTCGTCTGAGCGATGCATCTGTTCCTCGCCCAAGCAGCCGAAGAGGAGTCGTCCGGCGGGCTGATCGACGTCGTCCCGGGGCTCATGATCTGGACGCTGATCTGCTTCGCGATCACGTTCTTCGTCCTGAGGAAGTTCGCGTTCGGCCCGATCCAGAAGACCATCGACGAGCGGCGTGACCGGATCCGCGCGGCCGTCGACGAGGCGGACAAGGCGCGCGACGAGGCGCGTGATCTGCTCGAGCAGCACCGTCAGCTGATCGCCGACGCGAAGGGCGAGGCGGCGGGGATCCTCGCCGACGCGCGCAAGGTCGCAGACGCGCAGGTCGAGCGCGTGAAGGAGGAGTCCGAGGTGGAGCGACAGCGCCGGCTCGAGGAGACGAAGCGGCAGATCGAGGCGGAGACGAAGCGCTCGCTCGACATGATCCGTTCCGAGGTCGCGGATCTCACGCTCGAGGCGACCGCGCGCGTGACCGGCAAGGTGCTCGACGCGGAGGACCAGCGGCGCCTCATCGACGAGGCGATCTCCGAGCTCGACTTCTCGGCACTGGAGAAGGAAGGGGCATAGGTTGGCCGTCGCGCAGCGCATGTACGCCCGCGCGCTCTTCGAGGCCGCGGAGGAGGCGGGCCGGGTGGACGCGGTGTCCGCCGAGCTCGCCGCGCTTGCCCAGGCGATGGAAGACGTGCCCGAGCTGCGAGCGTTCCTCCGCAACCCGCAGGTCGAGCCGACCGGCAAGGCCGCCGTGCTCGAGCAGGTCGCGGCCGGTGCAGACGAGCTCGTCCTCAACTTCGTCCGGCTGGCGGCGGAGAAGGGCCGCGCGGGCGAGCTCGCCGAGGTCAGCCAGGAGCTCGAGGTCCTCGTCGCCCGGGCGCAGAACCGGCTTTCCGTCGAGCTCACGACCTCGTACGAGCTCTCCGACGCAGAGGCGAAGTCGATCGTCGCGACGATTGAGCAGGCGTCCGGCCGGCGGGTCGAGGCCACGCGCACCGTCGACCCGAGCCTCATCGGCGGGATGGTCCTGCAGATCGGATCGCACCGCGCGGACGGCAGCGTTCGCGGCCGCCTCGAACGCCTCAGACACGAACTCGCAACAGCTCAGTAAGGAGACACAGTGAAGCTTCGCCCCGAAGAGATCACCTCGATCCTGAAGGATCGAATCCAGCAGTTCGACGTCGAGACCGACCTCTCGGAGGTCGGAAGCGTGCTCCAGGTCGGTGACGGCATCGCGCGTATCCACGGCCTCGAGAACTGCGTCGCGCTCGAGCGGCTGGAGCTCGAGCACGGCGTGACCGGCATCGCGTTCAACCTCGAGGAGGACAACGTCGGCACTGCGCTCTTCGGCGAATGGCAGCACGTCAAGGAGGGCGAGCCGGTACGCCGCACCGGCGAGGTCATGAGCGTCCCGGTCGGGCCGGGCCTGCTCGGCCGCGTCGTCGACCCGCTCGGCAACCCGCTCGACGGGCTCGGGCCGATCGAGGCTGCCGAACGCCGTCCGCTCGAGTTCAAGGCACCCGGCGTGATCCAGCGGCAGCCCGTGAAGGAGCCGATGGCGACGGGGATCAAGTCGATCGACTCGATGACGCCGATCGGCCGCGGCCAGCGCGAGCTCATCATCGGTGACCGCTCGACGGGCAAGACCGCGGTCGCGATCGACACGATCCTGAACCAGCGCGGCGGAGACGTGATCTGCGTGTACGTCGCGGTCGGCCAGAAGGGCTCGACGGTCGCGCAGGTCGTCGAGCGGCTGCGCGACGCCGGCGCGATGGAGTACACGATCGTCGTCTCCGCGCCCGCGCAGGAGGCGGCGCCGATCAAGTGGATGGCGCCGTTCGCCGGGTGCGCGATGGGCGAGTACTTCCTCTACGACGGAAAGCACGCGCTCTGCATCTACGACGACCTGTCGAAGCACGCCGACGCGTACCGCCAGCTCTCGCTGCTCCTGCGCCGCCCGCCGGGTCGCGAGGCCTTCCCGGGCGACGTCTTCTACCTCCACTCGCGGCTGCTCGAGCGCGCGTGCAAGCTCTCGGACGACCTCGGCGGCGGCTCGCTGACCGCGCTCCCCGTCATCGAGACGCAGGCGGGCGACATCGCCGCCTACATCCCGACGAATGTCATCTCCATCACCGACGGCCAGATCTTCCTCGAGTCGAGTCTCTTCTTCTCGGGCGTGCGCCCGGCGATCAACGTCGGCACGTCCGTGTCCCGCGTCGGTGGCAACGCGCAGACGAAGGCGATGAAGAAGGTGGCCGGCCGCCTGCGCCTCGATCTCGCGCAGTACCGCGAGCTCGAGGCGTTCGCGCAGTTCGGCTCCGAGCTCGACGCGGCGACGCAGAGCGCACTCGGTCGCGGCGAGCGGATGGTCGCGACGCTCAACCAGCCGCAGTACCAGCCATGGCCCATGGAGGAGCAGGTCGTCGCGATCTACGCCGGCATCAACGGCTGGCTGGACAAGGTTCCCGTGCCCCAGGTGCCACGGTTCCACGACGAGCTCCGCGAGCACTTGCGGACCGAGGGCTCGGTGCTGCAGGCGATCCGCGACACGGGCGACCTCTCCGAGGAGACGGAGGAGAAGCTCAAGAAGGAGCTCGAGCACTTCCAGGGCGTCTTCAACATCGAGGAGGAGAAGGGGCTCGGCGGCTAGGTGGCGTCCGTCCAGGACCTCAAGCGGCGCATCAAGTCCGTCCGCAACACGCGGAAGATCACACGTGCCATGGAGCTCGTCGCGGCAGCGAAGCTGCGCCGCGCCGAGCAGCGGATCACTGCGCTGCGCCCGTACGCCGAGACGATGAACGAGCTCATCGCGGGGGTCGGCCGTGCTGCCTCCTCGGTCAGGCTTCCCCTGCTCGAGCAGCGGGAGAACGTGGATGCCGTCGCGATCGTGCCCCTGACCGGAGACCGCGGGCTCGCGGGCTCGTTCAACGCGCAGATCGTGCGCCGGTCGTTCGCGCTCGAGCGGGCGCTCGGGGCCGAGGGAAAGACGGTGCGCTGGGTCGCGGTCGGCAAGAAAGGTCGGTCGACTCTCACGTTCCGCCGCCGTGAGCTCTCGGGCGCGTACATCGGCTTCACCGACGCGCCGGCGTATGGGGATGCGCAGGCGATCGCCCATCGCGTCGCCGAGCTCTTCACCGAGGGCGAGGTCGACCGCGTCGTGCTCGTCTACAACACCTACGTCTCGGCGCTCACGCAGCGGGTCACCGAGCACGACGTCCTGCCGATCTCGTCCGACATCCTCGAGACCGACGAGGACGAGCGTGCGGCCGACACGCTGCGCGGCGACTTCATCTTCGAGCCGGAGCCCGAGGAGATCCTCGAGCGGCTGTTACCCGTGTACCTCGAGACGCAGATCTATCGCGCGTTGCTCGAGTCGACCGCTTCCGAGCAGGGAGCGCGCATGACGGCCATGCGCAACGCCTCGAAGAACGCGGGCGAGCTCATCGACACGCTGACGCTGCGGATGAACCGCGCGCGCCAGGCCGAGATCACCCAGGAGATCCTCGAGGTGGTCGGCGGCGCGGAAGCGTTGATCTAGACACTTGCTAACAACCATGCTGTGCGTGCGTAGAAGGACATAGCCCCCCGGCATGACGAGCCCGGTCCCGGACATACCCGCAGATGCGATCGCTCCGGTGGAGCCGGTCGTCGCGATGGCCTCGGAGCCCGAGCGCTTCGAGCGAGCAGGAGCAATTTCCGATCGCCTCGTCGACAACATCGAGACCGTCGTCTACGGCAAGCGTGACGAGATCAAGCTGGTGCTGACGGCGCTCGCCTGCGACGGGCACGTGCTTCTCGAGGACGTACCCGGAACGGCCAAGACGGTGCTCGCACGCGCGATCGCGGGCAGCATCGAAGGAGCGATTCCTCAGCGTATTCAGTGCACGCCCGACCTACAGCCGACCGACGTGACAGGTCTCTCCGTCTTCGACCAGCGAACGAGAAACTTCGAGTTCCGCCCCGGCCCGATCTTCGCCAACGTCGTCCTCGTCGACGAGATCAACCGCGCGACGCCGAAGACGCAGTCCGCGCTTCTCGAGGCCATGGCCGAGCGCCAGGTCACTGTCGACGGCGTCACGCGAGAGCTGCCGTACCCGTTCCTCCTGCTCGCGACCGAGAATCCGATCGAATACGAAGGGACGTTTCCGCTGCCGGAGGCGCAGCTCGACCGCTTCTTCCTTCGCACCGCGCTCGGGTATCCCGAGCTCGAGGACGAGCTGAAGATCCTCACCGATCAGCGCTACGTGCACCCGCTCGACGATCTTCGTCCGGTCGTGGGTCTCGACGAGGTGCACGAACTGCGCGCAGCCGCACAGCACGTCTACGTCGACGCCGTCCTGCATCGGTGGGTGGTCGAGCTCGTGCGTGCGTCGCGCGAGCAGGAGTCCGTCGTCATCGGAAGCTCGGTGCGGGGAAGCCTCGCGCTTGAACGCGCGGCCAGGGCATGGGCGCTGCTCGACGGTCGCAGCTTCGTGGTTCCAGAGGACATCGAGCGGCTCTTCTCCCCGGTGTTGGTCCACCGGGTCGTCTTCACACCCGCCTTCGTGGCGCGTGCCCGTGCGACGGGATGGCTGGAGGCGATCGAGGCGTTTCGCCAAAGCTGCCTCGAGCTCGCGCCCAGACCGGGTTCGGAGGAAGATCCGCTCTTCGAGGGCGGGGTCGGGCAGCCTGACCCCGCCGCATAGCGGCCGCCGGTGCCCGGCGCCCGCCTCTCCTTTCCGCTCGTTCCTCGCCGGCGCGTCATCGGCATGTCATTCGGCACCATGAAGAGCCTTCGCCGAGGATCAGGAACAGACGTCGCAGGCTCTCGTCCCTATCGGCCCGGAGACGACATGGACTCGATTGACTGGGCGGCATCGGCGCGGCTCTCGACCGCGCGCGGAGCCGACGAGTTCGTCGTCCGCGAGCGTTTCGCCGAAGAGGCGCCGAAGGTGGTGATCGTCTGCGACCGACGGCCCGAGATCGCGTGCTACGGGCCGTCGCTGCCCTGGCTGGACAAGCCTGCTGCGATGCGCACGATCGTCGAGCTCGTCCTGGCGAGCGCGGGGGCAGCCGGCGGCTTCGTCGGCTATCTGGACTACGCGGACGGCGACTCGCACTGGCGTCAACCGAAGGGGGAGCGCAAGCTGATCGAGATTCGCGACGAGCGCCTGTGGTCGTCTGAGTTCGGAGGGCCGCCGGACTGGCTGGAGAGGTCAATCGATCACCTCGCGTCGCACCCCCGTGCGGTCACCCCGGGTACCTTTGTCTTCGTCATCTCGGACTTCCTTCCGGTCCCGTCGAGCGACCTATGGCTCGCGGCGGTCGAGCATCGGTGGGACGTCGTCCCGGTCGTGATTCAGGATCCGACCTGGGAGCAGAGCTTTCCCGACATCAGCGGGATCGTGGTCGCGCTTCGAGACGCAAGAACCGGTCGGTCGACGGCCGTTCGGCTTCGCAGGAAGGAGGTCGCGATGCGCACGGCTCTCAACCAAGAGCGCCTGAACACGCTTCTGGAGACCTTTCGGCTACTCGACATCGACCCGGTCGTCGTCTCCTCAAATGACCGCTCCGAGATCCTCTCTGCGCTGCTCGTGTGGTCCGACCTCCGCCGTACGCGACGCGTGATCGGGGCCTAACGGGATGTGGCGACGTGGCCTCCCGGCACTCGGCTTGGCAGTGCTCGCCGCGCTAGCCGCGGCTGTCGTCGTGCTGTTGGCGGCGCTGGCTCTGGACGACGACCCGACGGAGAAGCCTCGAGCGGAGGCGCCATCCGAGATCGAGGCGCAGGCGAGCAGCGCGCCCCGCCCGGTGCTGTTCGGAGACACCGTCCGCGCGACCATCGACGTCATGCTCGACGCGCAGAGAGTCGATCCAGGGTCCGTTCGCGTCGCAGCCGACTTCTCTCCGTGGGACGTCGTCGGAAGCCCGGACCGACGCATCGCCACCACGGACGATCAGGCTCACGTCCGTGCGACCTTCGTCCTTCGCTGCCTCACCGGGGCGTGTGTGCCGGCGGGACAGTCCGCGCTGTACGAGTTTCCGCAGGCCCGAGTCTCGTTCACCCGTCGAGGGGATCGCTTCGACGAGAGCTCGATCCCCGTGAGCTTGCCCGCGGTGCGCGTCTACTCGCGGCTCACGGATGCCGTTCCTGCCGAAGGCGGGCCGGCGGTGCCTTGGCAGGCGGATCTCCTCTCGCTGCCCGTACCGTCGTTTCGGGTCGCTCCCAGCATTTTCGTCCTGCTCCTCCTGCTGGGTGCGTTCGCCGCGACGGCAGGGGCGGTCGCGCTCGCGTACGCGGCCTGGCCGCGAGCGGCGCCGGCCCCACTTCCGGCCCCCGTCCCTTTGCCTCCGCCAGGACCTGTGCTGAGTCCCCTCGAGCAAGCGCTCGTCCTCCTCGAGAACGCCGTTCGGGTCGATGGCGCCGCCGATCAGCGTCGGGCACTCGAGCTCGTCGCGGAGGAACTGGAGCGCGCGGACTGGGGGAATCCCAAGCTCGCGCGTGCGGCACGGGCGTTGGCCTGGTCGGAGGACGTTCCGCCGGTGCAGGTAACCTCGGAGCTCGCTGCTCGCGTCCGGTCGGTGCTCGACGAGACGTATGAGACTCACCGAAACGGGGACAGCGATGCGTCCTAGGCTGCCCGCCCGAAGCTCTCGGCGCACGTCCGGTGTCGACTCGCACGACACGAAAGCGTTTCCTCGCCCCGCGCTGCGCACCCGCATTCTGCGGCTGGGTCTCGCCGCCACCGCCATCGCGCTCGTGATTCTGGCGGCGTGGTCGAGCCGGGATCTCGAGACTGGCGAGCGAGGACTGCTTCGCACCGGGGAGACAGGCGTGATCGTCATCGATCTGTCGCTCTCGATCGAAGGCGAGGACTACAGCGTGGTCCGGCGCGCCCTTCGGGAGCTCATCGCCGAGAACGCGAACATCGGGTTGGTCGTGTTCTCGGACACGGCGTACGAGTTGCTGCCGCCCGGCACGCCCGCGTCGCAGCTGCGGCCGTTGCTCCGACTCCTGGTGGCTCCACGGCTCGGCCCACCTGTCAATCCCTGGACGCAGACGTTTCGCGCGGGGACGCTGATATCGACCGCGATCGAGCTCGCAAGAGACATGCTCGAGCGCGACCAGGTCGTCAACGGGTCCGTGCTCCTCGTCAGCGATCTCGAGACCGCGCCAGACGATGTGCCGGCACTCGCGAGCTCGATTCAAAGCCTGCGGCACGATGGAATCGGACTTCAGGTCGTGCCGCTCGGGCCATCGACCGCTGCCCGTGTCCTCTTCGGGGACGCGATTGCGGAAGGCGTTTTCGAGGCTCCGACGTCGTTTGGGGCGGAGGAGACCGCCGCACGCATCAGTGAGACCACGGTCACCTACCCGGTCATGCTCTTGGTCCTGAGCGCGCTCTTCTTCGTTGCGCTCGCCGGGCACGAGCGTTACGCAGGGCGACTC
>DASTWH010000368.1:0-14515 GCA_035758735.1 Gaiellaceae bacterium | reverse complement strand
AACTGCTTCCGCGTGGCGGCCGACGGCGAGAGCGGGACGATCGAGCCGTTGCCCGAGAGCTCACCGATCCAGTCGTGCGCGCCGACGATCACGTCGGGGGCGTTCTCGACCGCGACGGTCGACACCTCCTGGCGGATCGGGCCCTGCTGCTTCTGGACGACTTCCACCGTGACGCCCTTGGCGCGTGCCCAGGCGTTGGCGACCTGCGTGACCGCGGGGACGCGGTCGGCGTCGGCCCAGATGACGACCTTGGCCGACTGGTTCGTCGCCGTGGTGCCGGTCGAGACGGCGACCACCGCGACGAGTGCGCTGACGGCGAGGCCGGCAGCAACTCGCAGCTTGCGAGTACTCAACATAGAGATGCCCTCCTTGAGGAACGAGTGACTGCGCGTCGAATGAAATGTTGTTTCATTTTCATGAAACGCGCCCGGGAGCTTAACCGCCTGGAGACGATCGGTCAAGCGGCCATCCGTCTAGAAACCTGGTTAAGATGGGCCGGGTGGACATGACAAGCGTTTCTTTCCTCCGAAACGATTGGATACCCCCCTGGATCTTTGCGCGACCGGAATTCGCGATCGCGGATTCCGGTCTTGCGCGGTCGAACGGCAGCCGCCAGAGCGACGCTGATGGCCAGTCTTAGAGACGTCGCAGACCGTGCCGGAGTTAGCCTCGCCACCGCATCGCGCGTGGCGAGCGGCTCGACGGCCGTGCGCCCGGAGACGCGCGATCGCGTCGAGGGGGCGATGCGCGAGCTCCTGTACGTACCGCCCGGCAGGGTCGAGGCGTCGAGCGCCATCGGGCTCTTCGTCCCCGAGTTCTCGAACCCCGTGTTCGCCGCGCTCGCCGAGGCGATGGAGATGCACGCGGCGCGCAGCAACCTTGCGACGATCCTCTGCAACACGCATGGCTCCGCCGGGCGCGAACGCGAGTACGTGCGAATGCTCCTCGAGCGCGGCGTCGAGGGGATGGTGTTCATCTCGGCCGAGATCACGGATGTGCGTGGGCGGCACTCGCACTATGCGAAGCTCCTCGACCGCGGCGCGCGGCTCGTCTTCGTGAACGGCGGCTCCGAGGATCTCGACGTGACGTCGGTGGGCGTGGACGAGCGGGCCGCAGGACGCATCGCGACGGAGCACCTGATCTCGCTCGGGCACGAGCGCATCGGGTTCGTGGCCGGGCATGCCTACGCGCTGCCGACGCGCGAGAAGACGCTCGGGCACCTGGATGCGCTCCGCTCGGCGGAGCTCACGGACGGACTCGTCGCGCACTCCGACTTCACCGTCGGCGGCGGACGCGAGGCGCTGCGCGAGCTGCTCGCGAGGCCGAAAGACACGCGGCCGACCGCGGTGATCTGCTCGAGCGATCTCATGGCCATCGGCGCGATGCAGGAGGCGGACGCGCAGGGACTGCGCGTCCCGGACGACCTCTCGATCGTCGGCTTCGACGGCATCGACGCCGCGAGCTGGACCAACCCGCCGCTGACGACGGTCGAGCAGCCGATCGACGAGATCGCCCGCACGGCGGTCGAGGCACTCTGGGGTCAGGTCGAGCGCCCGGACGAGCGACAGCCGAGCTACGTGTTCCGGCCCCGGCTTCGTCCGGGTGGAACGACCGCCTCTCCTTCGAGCGCCCGCGCGACGTCGTAGAAGTCGTCGAACGGCTCGAACGGGAAGCCTTTCCCTGCCAGGTACGCGGCGAGGCCGTCGCGCGCGAAGACCCGCGTCGCGACCTCGGCGACACAGCGGTCCGAGTACCCGTCTCCGACGTACGTGAACTCCGTCAGGTCGGACAGTTCCGAGCGCTTGCACCGCTCGCCGCAGACGGCGCACTCGGCCTGCTCGCGAAAGAGGACGCGCCAGCCGTCGGGACGCGGGTCGAGCCCGTTCGCGCGGACCTCCAGCTCGAGCCCTTCGCGCTCGAGGACTGGCTCGATGAGCTCGTGGAACCCGCTCGAGACGACGAGCGGCTCGTACCGACCCGCGAAGCTCGCGAAGCCCTCTCGGACGCGGGCGTTGTCGCGCATCCAGCGCACGACCTCGTCGAGCGGGGCGCGGACCGTGAGGAACTCGCCGGCGATGACCTCTCGCAGCGTGAGATCGTGCCCGAGCCGGGACTCGTGCTCCTCGTAGACATCCTCGTCCCCGAACTCGAGCAGCACGAGGTGGAGACCGTCGATCTCGGTGACGGTCCCGTCCCAGTCGACGACGACGCGCGCTCCCGGCACCGCGCTCTCATAGCACTTCGTTCCATCGCCCCGTGCGTGCAAGATGCGACCGTGACCTGGACGGAGAGCTGAGGTGCGGCGCTCGGTCGTCGCCGGACTCGCGGTCGTCTTCGCCGCCTCGCTCGCCGCGACGGTGCTCGCGTTGAGTGCCTTCGACGATTCGAGTGCCAGCCCGACCGAGAAGCCGGACACCTTCGTCTCTCGCGTCGTGTCGCAGATCGTGTCGGACGACTACGCCACGGCGTGGACGACGCTCTACCCGCCTCACCAGGCCGTCGCCGGCTCGGACGAGTACATCGCGTGCGAGATGCGGTCGCCCGTCGGCTGGAAGCTCAGGTCGATCTCGGTCGTCCGGGTCAAGGACCGCCGGCTCCGGGTGCCCGGCGACGCGAGGACCTCGCCAGCCAAGGCGGTGACGCTGCGGCTCGGGCTCTCGAATGCCGGTGCGAAGTCCATGTTCACACACACGTTCAACGCCGTCGCCGTCGGGTCGCACTGGACGTGGATCCTCACGCCGAGTCGCTATGAGCAGTACCGCAGCGACTCGTGCACTGCGACCTAGACGTCCGTTCCGCGGTCAACCGCCGAACCGCTGCTCGAGCGACCCGATCCAGTCGATTGCGATCTCCACGACGTCTCCGAGCGCCGCGACGATCGCGTCGGATGCCGGGGCGGCGAGGATGTCGCCCGGGTAGAGGGCAGTCCCTGACGCCGCGAGCTCGAGAGCTGCCGGCCAGTCGAACCCGTCGGTCGCTCCCGCGTCGCCGGTGACGACGACAGGACCGAGGCCGAGCGCGAAGTCCCGATCCTTCGGAGGCGCGAGTCCGTCGGCGCGCCACTCGGCGAGAAGCGTGAACCCTCCGACCTCTCCGCCGGCGCCGATGACGGCAGCCACTCGCGGGAGGACGGTCATACTCGTCGCCGGTCCGGAGACGGACGCGTCCGGTCCGACGACCGCCGCGGGATTCGCGAACGCGAACGACGCCTGCTCGTCGAAGATCCGGATCGACGGCGGATGCAGCACCGGTGCGAGGAGGCGAACCTCGGCGAGCGGATACTCCGCGTGCTCCCGCGCCGTCCCACCCCCGGTGAAGAACGACTGCAACGTCTGCGCGGCGAGGTGCACGACGCGGTCGTCGTCGACGCGACCGACCCACCCGCGCTCCATCGGGTGGCCGACGGGATGGAACATGCAGAGGCGCATAGGAGATTGGCCCGGTGGGCCGCGGGAGCCTAGCCGTGGCGCCGTCCGCTACGCCTCAGGCGGCCGTTCCGAGCGAAACCCGCGTCTCGGCGTCGAAGACATGAAGCTTCTTGAGCGGGACGACGAACGTGTGAGTGCTGCCGAGCTCGAGCGTCTTCTCGACGGACAGCTTCGCGATGATCTCCGTGTCGCCGAGCTCGAGGTACACGAGTTGTTCGTCCCCGAGGTACTGGACGACCTCGACAGTCGCGTTCAGACCGGCGTTGCCGGAGCCGATGCCGCCGTTCGCGAGCTCGACGTCCTCGGGCCGGAATCCGACGAGACGCCCGCTTCCTCCGATGCCCACGTCGAACGCTTCGGACGACACGAGGTTCATCGACGGCGAGCCGATGAACGTCGCGACGAACGTGTTCGCGGGGGCGGTGTACACCTCCACGGGCGTCCCGATCTGCTGGAGGACGCCTTCGTTCATCACGGCGATCCGATCCCCCATCGTCATCGCCTCCACCTGGTCGTGCGTCACGTAGATGGTGGTCGTCTCGAGGCGAGTCTGGAGCTTGAGGATCTCGGCGCGGGTCTGGACGCGCAGAGCCGCGTCGAGGTTCGAGAGCGGCTCGTCCATGAGGAACGCCGACGGCTCACGCACGATGGCTCGCCCGAGAGCGACGCGCTGTCGCTGACCGCCCGACAGCTGCTTCGGCTTGCGCTTGAGCAGCTTGCCGAGCTCGAGGATGTCCGCGGCCTCCCGCACACGCCGGTCGATCTCCGCTTTCTGGATGCCGAAGTTCTTCAGGCTGAACGCGAGGTTCCCGTACACGGTCATGTGCGGATAGAGCGCGTACGACTGGAACACCATCGCGAGGTCGCGCTTGCCCGGCGCGATGTTGTTGACGACGCGGTCGCCGATGAGGATGCGGCCCTCCGACACGTCCTCGAGCCCGGCGAGCATTCGGAGCGCCGTCGTCTTCCCACATCCGGACGGCCCGACGAGAACGAGGAACTCGCCGTCCGTGATGTCGATGCTCAGGTCGTTCACGGCGACCGTGTCGTCGAAGCGCTTGGTGACGTGCTCGTAGCTGATCGTCGCCATCAGGCGGCCTCCTCCTCCGGGGTGACGACAAAGCGCGCGGTCACGAGGAACGTGTACGCGACGGTGAGCGTCAGAAACGGCATGAGTGCCGCCGCGACGCCCGCGAGGTTGACGAGCAGGAGCACGAGCCCCAGCACCAGCGACTGCCAGGGTCGCGCCAGCGCGAGCGCCACGGACTCCCGCGCGACTCCCGAGAGCGACCGATCGGGGACCGCGATCGCGACCGTCCACAGCACGAGCTGGAAGATCACGAGGAGCACCAGCACGTAGAGCGCGAGAAAGGCGAGCGGCCAGAGGGACGTCGTCGTGTAGAACCCGATACCGAACACGCCGAGCACCACGAAAGCCGCACCGAGCGACGCGAGCGCAAGCCCTCGGCGCCAGTGCAGCCGAAACCCAGACCACGCGTCCGCGAGCTCGAGGTTCCCGGTGCGGACGAGCGTGACCGCGCAGTGCACGAGCGCCGCGACGATCGGCCCGACGGCCACCACGAGCACCGCGGCGAGCGGGAACGCCAGTGCAGCGAGGACGCACGCCACGAGCGCCGCCCCAAGGATCGTGTTGACGACGAGCAGGCGCCACGAGTTCGCGTAGAAGTCACGGAGCGCGAGCCACATCGCGTCGCGAACTTTCATCCCTTGATCCCTGCGGCCGTGACGCCGGAAACGAAGAAGCGCTGGAAGATCAGGAAGATGATCAGGATGGGCGCGATCGCGATGAGGCTCCCGGCCATCAGCTGGGGCCACAGCGTCTGGTAGGTGAGCGTGAGTTGAGCCAGACCGAGCTGCATCGTGTACAGGTGCTCGTTGCCCTGGCCGAAGAGGATGAGCGGCCAGAAGAAGTCGTTCCACGTCCCCTGGAACTGGAGGATCGCGAGCGCCGCGATGGCAGGGCCGGCGAGCGGGAGCATGATCCGCCAGAACGTCTTGAAGTAGCCGGCGCCGTCGAGCTTCGCCGCCTCCTCGAAGTCTCGCGGGATCGTGAGGAAGTACTGGCGCATGAAGAAGAGGTTCACGGCAGTCACGAGGTTGATGAGGATGTAGCCCGAGAAGTTCCCGATCAGGTGCCAGTTGGTGAGCATCACGAACACCGGGATGAGGCGCAGCTGGTCCGGGATCATCAGCGTCCCGAGAATGAGCACGAACAACACCTCGCGTCCGGGAAAGCGCAGCCGCGCGAACGCATAGCCGCCGAGCGAGGCGAGGAACAGGTTCAGGAGTGTGACGACGACCGCGAGGAAGAAGCTGTTCAGCGCATAGCGCTTGAAGTCGTAGTCGTTCCAGACACTCCTCCAGGCGTCGGTCGTGAACGGGTCGGGTATCAGGTTGAAGAACGCGCTGTCCGGAAGCGTCTTGAACGAGGTCGAGATGCTCCAGATGAACGGCGTGAAGAAGAGCAGCGCGAAGGCGACGAGCAGGGCGTAGAGGAGGGCCCTGCCTGCGACCGCCGACCTCGCGCGCGGAGGTACGAACGGGTCCGCGGAGGCGACGGACGTCTGGAGGGTCATCCGATCTCCGCCCTGCCCACGGTTGCGCGCTGGATCAGCGTGAGCAGGAAGATGGCGACGAAGAGCACCACTCCGGCCGAGGCGCCCACCCCGAAGTCCGCGCTCCCGAAGGCCTCCTGATAGATGTAGAAAACGGCGCTCAGCGTCGAGTACTCGGGACCACCGGTTCCCCGGGAGACGATGTAGAACTGGTCGAAGACCTTGAGCGCTCCGATGCCGAACACGACGAGCACGAAGAAATGCGCCGGCTTGAGGAGCGGGAACGTGATCCGCCAGAAGGTGCGCCAGCGGCTCGTCCCGTCCACGGCTGCCGCCTCGTAGACGTCCGTCGGGATCGACTGCAGCGCCGCGAGGTAGAACAGCATCACCGTCCCGGCGGTCGTCCAGGCGTTCAGCCCGACGACCGAGTAGAGCGCGGTGTCCGCATCCCCGAACCACGCCTGGTCGCTACCGATGATCTTGTTCAGCAGCCCGTCGGGGTTGAGGATGAAGATCGCGATCGTCGTGATCGCAACCGACGAGACGATCGAGGGGACGTAGAGGGCCGAGCGGAAGAACGCGCGACCACGGATCCTCGCGTTGATCACGAGTGCGAGCAGGAGCCCGAGCGCCATCTCGAGCGGCACGACGAGGAGCGCGTACTCGAAGGTATTCCGCATGGCGCGATGGAACACCTGGTCGTGATAGAGGGTCTGGTAGTTCTCCAGGCCGGCGGTCGAGCCCGCAGCCTTTCCGAGGATGCCCCACTCGAAGAAGCTGATGTAGATCCCGTAGACGAGCGGGTAGATGAAGAACAGCCCGAAGACCGCCATCGGGACGAGCACGAACGCGTAGCCCCACCCGGCCTCACGCATGCGAGCGCCGATGAGCGAGCCCCGGCCCGAAGTGGGGACGGTCTCCGTCGCGCTCGTCATCGTCGTGCGGGCCCTCCCGCGCGGCAGTCGCCGCGCGGGAAGACCCTTCCTCCGTGGTTCAACCCTTCAGCGATGCGTTCACGTCCGCCAGCATCTGGGCGGTCGTCTTGTTGCCGTCGATCACTCCCTGCAGATCGTTGTTCATGATCGTGAGCGTGGCCGAGAAGTTCGGGAAGCCCCAGCCCTTGGAGGACGGCCCGGCGGCGAGGAACGGCGCACGGCCGCCCACCGCCTTCACGTCCGAGCGCGACGGCAGCGCGAGGCCGAGGGACATCCACTTCGACATGCCGACCTTGCCGGTCAGCCAGCTCAGGAGTGTCCAGGCAGCCTGCTTGTTCTTCGAGTCCTTCGCCATCGAGTAGGAGACCGTGAACCCGAGGTTCCCGTTCACCTTGCCCTTCACCATCGGGCCGACGCCGAACCCGACCTGCGGGAAGGTCGACTTCATGTAGGGGAGCAACCAGTTGCCCTCGAAGATGATCGCGGCCTTCTCCTTGCCGAGCGCCTCACCGGGCCAGCCGACTCCGAGCTGGGTGGGCGTCGCAGCGAGTCCCTTCTTGAAGAAGCCGACGTAGTAGTTCACGGCGGCCGCGACCGCAGGCGACTGGACTTTCGCGAGCGATCCCTTGTTCTGGAAGACGAATGCGAGCATCCTCGCCCAGTCCGCCGGGAGGCAGAGCGGCTTGCCGCCGGGCACAGCGCCGGACGAAGCGAGCTTCTGGGCGGCGGCGGTCAGCTCGGCCCAGGTCCGGGGCGCCTTCTTGATCCCGGCCTTGGCGAACATGGACTTGTTGATCTCCACGGCAAGCGGCGACCAGTCCTTCGGGAAGCCGTAGTAGTTCTTCCCGACCTTGAACGCGTTGAGGAGACCTGGGTAGAACTTCGTCGTGTCGTACTTGCTCTTCGCGATGTACGGGTTGAGCGGCTCGATGACCCCTTGCTTGATCCACGTCGGCGCGAGGCTCGAGTCGACGTAGAACACGTCAGGAGGGTTGTGCGCCGCGAATCGCGCGGTCATCGCCACGTCGTAGGCCCCGTTGATCACCGAGTAGTCGACGTGGATGTTCGGGTGCGTGCTGTTGAAGTCGTTGACGACCGACTGCAGCAGGTCGTCCTCGGTCTTTCCGGCCGACCAGCCCGAGAGCGTTATGTTGGTTACCGTCGCCTTGTTGGACCGTGCGTCGGCTGCCGCAGCCACAATGACTGTCAGCAGCGCGAGGACGACGGTCGCCGCAACAGCGGCACGTGCCCTTCGCATCGGCGTACCTCCCTCGTTCATAGAGATAACGCCCGCTACCACAAGCTGCGGGTACCCGTGTGGTACACCGAATGATCCGTTCTCAAACATCGTCCGACCGTCTCGCCGGACGCTCGAAGGGTTCGGTACTAGGGCTCGGTGTGCACCACCACGTCGGCGATCGCCGGGACGGCACTGCGCACACGCTCTTCGATCGCAGTCGCCCGGCCGTGCGCGTCCGCAAGTGAGTCGGCGCTCGAGAGGCCAAGCGTGAGAAAGGCGACGATTCCGTCGTCCGTGCGCACGAAACGAAGCTCGCGCGGCTCGACGCCCGTCTCCGCGCGCACCGCGGCCTCCACGGCGGCAGTGTCGATGTCGATCTCTTCGGCAGCCGTCGTCTCCTTGAGCGGCTCGAGGTGCGTCCGGACGGACCGAACCTCGGGGACCTGCGCGAGGATCGCGCCCTCGACCTGCTCGGCGATGTCGTGCGCGCTGTCGAGCGCGAGGTCGCCCGGCAGCTTCAGATGGAGGGAGACCTCGATCGTCCCGTCGACGTCGAGCACCGTCAGGTTGTGGATCTCGCGGACGTGCGAGACCGTCAAGGCGGCCGCGAGCGAACGCTCGCGTATCCCGCCGTCGCCGCCGCGCGGCTCGACATGGACGACGACGTCGATCCCCGGCAGGGCGTCGTGCAGCGCCTGCTCGACGCGGTCCGCGGCCGCGTGACCCTGGCCGATCGCGGCTCCGGGAGCGACGCCGATGACGACGTCGGCGAAGTGCTCGCCGCCCGCACGCCGTAGTCGGAGGCGGCGCAGCTCGACGGGCGGGTCGAGTCGCGCGATCGCCAACCGCGCGATCCTCGCGTCCTCCTCGGGCGAGCGGTCCATGAGCACGTCGACGTTGCGACTCCCGAGCCGTACCGCAGCGGCGACGACGAGACCGGAGACGAAGAGCGCGGCGATCGAGTCGCCGGCGGGGAAGCCGAGCGCCGCCGCGACGAGGCCCGCGAGAACGGCGATCGTCCCGGCGAAGTCGCTCCCGAAGTGGAGCGCGTTCGCGAGGAGTGCGTCGCTGCGATAGAGACGCGCGCCGCGCAACGACACGATCGTCCGGGACGCGTCGATGGCGAGCACGAGGCCGATGGCGGCGAACGTCCACCACGTGGGCTCGACCTCGAAGTCGACGACTCCGGCGAGACGCAGAACCGCCGTCACGGCAATGCCGACGCTCACCAGGATGAGGAAGCCGGCCTCTCCGAGTGCCGCGAGATTCTGGGCCTTCGCATGCCCGTAGGGGTGTCCCCGGTCGGCCGGCCGCACCGCCACGGAGACCGCGAAGAACGTCAGGAGCGCCGCTGCGAGATCAGTCCCCGAGTGCGCGGCCTCGGCGAGAAGACCGAGGCTCGAGCTCGCCAGTCCCGCAACGAGCTTGATCGCGACGAGGAGGCAGGCGGCCCCGACCGAGACGAGCGCGGTGCGCCGCTGCGGCGACATGTGGGAAGGCTAGGTCAGCCGACGGCCGCGTAGAGCGCCCAGCGGTCCGGCACGCCCTTGAGCTCGTGCTCGCCGCGATCCTCGAAGGCGATCCCCGACCCCGCGACGAGGTCGCGCATGGTGCGTGTGACGAGGACCTCGCTCGGGCCTGCGAGTGCGGCGACCCGGGCGCCGATGTGCACGGTGATCCCGGCGATCGAGTCCGAGCGGCGCGTCACCTCGCCAGCGTGCAGCCCCGAGCGGACCTCGAGCCCCACCCGTCGCACGTCGTCGCGGATGTGCTGTGCGCAGCGGATCGCACGCGCGGGCCCGTCGAACGTGGCAAGCAGCCCGTCACCGGCCGTGTCGACGAGCGTTCCGCCGTGATGGTCGAGCACGTTGCGGGTCGTCTCCTCGAAGCGGTCGAGCAGGATGCGCCAGCTGCTGTCTCCGATCTCGCGCACCTGCTCGGTCGATCCGACGACGTCGACGAACAGGACCGTCGCGAGCACGCGATCGACGTCGTGGGCCTCGGCTCTCGAGCCGGTGACGAACTCCTCGATGGCGCCCACGAGGTCCGCGTCCGGCAGCGGCCAGTGGTCGGCGCTGTCCCGCTCGACGAGACGTGCGCCTGGGATGTGCTCCGCGAGGTACCTGCCGTGCGCGACGCGGACGAACTCGTTGTCGCGGCTGTGGACGACGAGCGTCGGGGCCTCGACGAGCGGGAGCACGTGCCGGACGTCGAGGTCGAGGACGGAGCCGAGCCTCGAACGAGCCCGGACCGGGGTCGTCGCAAGGCGCTCGACGCGTCCCCACCAGTCCACGATCCCGGGCCGATCGGCGATCGACGGGCCCAGGATGTACGCCATCGTGCCGTTGCCCCAGTTCGTCTCGATGTGCGTCTTGTAGATCTCCTGGACGTGCGGTGGCATCCCCGCCGGGTAGTCCTCGGCGCGCGCGTACCGCGCGAAGCCGTTCATCAGCACGAGCGACGAGACACGCTCGGGATGCGACGCGGCGGCCATGACCGCCATCTGCGTCGCATGGCCGTGCGCGACGAGCGTCGCGGTCTCGGATCCCTCGGCGTCCATCACGGCGACGAGGTCGTCCATCCACCACTCGATGGGAGGGTCGCCGACCACGGATGACGACATGCCGATCCCGCGCATGTCGAACCAGAGCACCCGCGAGAAGCGAGCGAGCGACAGGAGGAATGCCTCGAAGAGCGGCTGCTCGGCGAGCGCTTCGAGGTGGGTCCCCCAGTCGTAGGAGAGGACGATGTCGGTCGGCCCGTCGCCGTAGACGCGGTACGCGATGTCGGCGTCGCCGCTGCGCGCGTAGCGGGTGCCCGTCGTCAACGAAGCTCAGAGGTTGCCGCGGAGGGCCTGCTCGCGCTCGATCGCCTCGAAGAGCGACCTGAAGTTGCCGAGCCCGAAGCCGCGCGAGCCGTGCCGCTCGATCACCTCGAAGAAGAGCGTCGGGCGGTCCTGCACGATCTTCGTGAACAGCTGGAGCAGGTAGCCCTCCTCGTCCCGGTCGACGAGGATGCCCATCGAGCGCAGGTCGTCCCAGTTCTCGTCGATCTCGCCGACGCGCTCCTGGACGATCTCGTAGTACGTGTCGGGCGTCGCGATGAAGAGCACGCCCGCTTCGCGGAGCGCCGCCACCGTTCGCACGATGTCCTCCGACTGCATCGCGATGTGCTGGACGCCAGGCCCGCCGTGGAACTCGAGGTACTCCTCGATCTGGCTCTTCCGCTTCCCCTCGGCCGGCTCGTTGATCGGGAACTTGATCTTCCCCGCCCCGTCCGTCATCACCTTCGACATGAGCGCCGAGTACTCGGTCGAGATGTCGTCGTCCGAGAAGTGGGTGAGCTGCGTGAAGCCGAGGACGCGTGCGTAGAAGTCGACCCACTCGTCCATACGGCCGAGCTCGACGTTGCCGACGACGTGGTCGATCGCGATCAGGCCGACCCCACGCGACGGTCCGCCGTTCGCCGAGACGGACTGGTATCCCGGCAGGTACGCGCCCGAGTACTCGGAGCGGTTGACGAAGGTGTGGATGTTGTCGCCGTACGTCGCGATCGCCGCGAGCTCGACCCGCCCCGCGTCGTCCTCGACCCAGTGCGGCTCGACGACGCCACGCGCGCCCCGCTGCACCGCCTGCCGGTAGGCGTTCGCCGCATCGGGGACCGCGAGCGCGACGTCCCGCACGCTGTCGCCCTTCGTCGACGCCCACTTGCAGATCTCGCTGTCGGCGCGGAGACCGCTGGTCAGGACGAAGCGGATGTCCCCCTGCTCGAGGACGTACGAGGCACGGTCGCGGACACCCGTTTCGGGGCCTGCGTACGCCGTGCGCGTGAAGCCGTACGCGTTCTCGTAGAAGTACGCCGACTGCTTCGCGTTCCCGACCCAGATCTCGAGGTGGTCCCAACCGTCGATCGGCATGAAGTCGTGGTCGCTCATGCGTCCGATTCTAGGTCGCTCGTGCGCGCGACGGTCGGCCGCGCGCGAGCACGATCCCTCCTGCGATCGCCACCCCGCCGAGCACCTGCAGGAGACCGAGCGGCTCGGACAGCAGCACGACCGCGAGGACCGCTGCGACGAACGGCTCGAGGTTCGCGACCAGCGTCGCGCGGTTGGCGCCGATACGGCGGATCGAGCGGAACCAGAGGACGTTCGTCAGGACGAGCGGCCCGATCGTCGCGAACAGGAGCAGCACCCAGATCTCCCATCCGAGGGACCAGTCCTGTTCCCGCATCTGGGGAACGCCCGCGAGTGCGAGGAGCAACCAGGTGCACGGAAGGACGATCGCGCTGATGCGTGTCACCGAGTACGTCCTCGTGAGCGGCGCGAAGACGACGGAGTAGGCGGCCCAGGTCGCGGCCGTGGCGATGCCGAGGACGATGCCCGTCAGCGACGCGGAGACCTGGCCGGCTGCGCCGAGAGCGACGAGAGCGACGCCCACGAACGAGACCGCGGCCGCGAGCCAGAAGCGTCCTGTGGCGCGCTCGGTGCCGAGGGCCAGACCCCAGAGCCCGGTGAAGACTGGGATGGCGCCGAGCAGGATCCCGACCGTGGAGGCGGCGGTCAGATCCAGCGCGAACACGAAGCACATCTGGTTCACCCACAACGTCACGGCTGCGAGACCGACACGCCACAGGTGCGTGCGGGCGACCCGCAGCGTCCCCTCGACCGCCAACGCGAGCGCGACGAAGATCCCGGCAGCGAGCCCGTACCGAACCGCGGCGTACGAGAGCGGCGCGAGGCCCTCGTCCAGGATGAACTTCGTGACGCTGAGGTTGAGCGCCCAGAGCAGGACCGTCGTGAGCAGCATGAGCTCGACGGTCGTCGGTCGCCGCATCGGGCGACGGTACCGGCGCTAGGCTTGCAACCGATGGTCGAGCCGACTCGCGACGACATCGACGCCCTCATCGGCCCCGCGACACCGCACTTCGCGTACCAGCTTCGTGCCCGTGTGTGGGAGTTGATCCAGGACCTTCCGGACGACCACCCGCTACGCAGGTACGGCGAGGAGAAGATGGAGCTCCTCGACCGGCTCGGGCACGCGTCCTCCCTCGCCGAGGACGGGCCGCGCGAGCCGCTCTCCCGCATCGGCTGGGAGACGATCCCCTCGTCCGCGCCGGCGTACGATCCGCTGCCCAAGGCCGAATGAGCTTCGAGGGCGCTTCGGTGCTCGTGACCGGAGGGTCGCGCGGCATCGGGAAGGCGATCGCGCTCCGCTTCGCGTCGCTCGGCGCGAGTCGGGTGGCGATCGGCTACATGCGCGGCGACACGCCGGCCGAGGAGACGGCTGCCGAGCTGCGCGACATCGGAGCGGAGCCGGTGCTCCTCCGCGGCAACGTCGCCTCGACGCGCATCGCGGAAGAGGTCGCCGAGCTCGGGCCGCTCGACGTCCTCGTCCACGGGGCGGCGACAGGTGTCATCCGCCCGGCCCTGGAGACGGAGGACAAGCACTGGGACTGGACGCTCTCCGCGAACGCGCGCGCGCTGCTCTCGCTCACCCGCGCCGCGGCGCCGCAGATGCCGGCGGACTCGTCGATCGTCGGGATCTCGAGCCTCGGCTCCGAGCGCGTCCTGGACAACTACACGCTCGTCGGGGCGTCGAAGGCCGCCCTCGAGGCGCTCGTCCGCTACCTCGCGGTCGAGCTCGCGCCGCGCGGGATCCGGGTCAACGCCGTGTCGGCCGGCGTCGTGGAGACCGGCGCCCTCGAGCACTTCCCCAACAAGGAGGCGATGCTCGAGATGGGCGAACGGAATCCCGTCGGCAGGATGGTCACGCCCGAGGACGTCTCCAGGGCCGTCACGTTTCTCTGCTCACCGGACGCGGACATGATCCGTGGCCAGACCATCGTCGTCGACGGAGGCTGGTCCCTCCTGACGAACATCGCGCCTACTGGCGCATGAAGCCCTGACGGGCCGCCGAGACGAGGGCCACCGCCTCGGGGAAGAGCACGCGCATGGCGTCGCGCAGGGCGAGCGCCTGCGCGTCGGGTGGGCCCTCGACCTGCATCTGGCCGAGCGCGGCTGACGTCAGCTCGACCGCCGTCGACAGCGTGAGCGTCGCGAACTGCTCGCGTTGGGTCTCCTGCACCGTCTCGGCCTGACGCTCTGCGAACTCGCGCAGCGCCCCGAGGAGGTCCTCGGGATCGCCCCCGCCGAAGGGGAAGAAGCCACCACTGCCTTCCATGCGGGCCAGGTTACGCGATAGCCAGCGAGCTGCGTTCTCGTACTCCGCGCATCGATCGTCGCGTCGGCGAGGCGACTCAGGCGTCGAGCTCGACGAGGTAGCCGGCCTCCACCTCGCGCTGCAGCTCGGAGACCGCGCCCTGAGCTGTCTTCAACGC